>JACMOW010000323.1 GCA_014377775.1 Pedobacter sp.
AAGATCTATTCTATTTTGGTCTTTGGTTATGAGGTAACACAACAAGTAATTGCAAAGAAAAGGATTGAAAAAAGTGAAAAACTTCACAAACAATTACTAGACTCCATGCCCCAAATAGCTTGGACAAATACAACTGAAGGAGAAATATCTTTTTTCAATCAGCGTTGGTATGATTATACTGGGCTGGGTATCAAGCAAACAAGCAATTTAGGTTGTAATACCGTAATTCATTCTGATGACCTACAAATTGCTTTAAATCAATATCATTCTATCTTAAGAACAACGGAGGGTGGTGAGTTTCAGGTTCGTGGAAAACGGCATGACGGATCTTATAGATGGCATTTAATACGGTTAATGCCCATTATTAAAGAAAAGGATGAGGTACAATTATGGATGGGTACGGCTACAGATATACAAGAGCTTAGATTATTACAACAACAGAAAGATGATTTTATCAGCATTGCTAGTCACGAGCTTAAAACGCCAATAACAACTTTAAAAGCGTCTATCCAATTACTGAATAGATTAAAAGGTGATCCTTCCAATGCAATGTTACCTAAACTGATTACACAAGCTAATAAAAGTTTAGATAAAGTGGTTGTGCTAATGGAAGATCTTTTAAATGCAAGTAAGGCAAATGAAGGGCAGCTCCATATCAATAAAACGCTTATCAAGCTATCTGAAGTCATCCTAGAATGCTGTCCTCATGTTCGAACTGAAGGTAAATATACCATCAAAACTGAAGGAGATATGGATCTTGAAGTTTATGCAGATGCCTCAAGAATTGATCAAATTGTAGTTAATTTTGTTAATAATGCAATAAAATATGCGGCTGATTCTAAAGATATCTATATTTACATTGAAAAGGAAAATGAAATGGTTAAGGTATCAGTTACAGATAAAGGTCCTGGCATTGCACAAGAAAAGCTAATCCACCTATTTGATCGTTATTACCGTGTTGATAGCAGCGGGATTCAATATTCGGGATTGGGACTGGGGCTATATATATCTGCAGAAATTATCAAAAAGCACAATGGGCAAATTGGTGTAAAAAGTGAAGTAGGCAAAGGATCTACTTTCTGGTTTACTTTACCTATTGCTTAAAGAAATGCATCTATAAAAACACACTATTCTGAACACTATTTTCTTTTCGAATAAGATTTAAAATATTCGCTATGAAGTTTTAAGCCTTCATAAAAGAAAAATACCTCACCCATAACTCCATTTTCACGGTTTAATTTTATCATTTCTGTTAAAAATTTAGAATCTGGCGTGTACTCATCAACTTTAAGCAGTATACCCGGATAAAATAATGATTTCTTTTCTGGCGAAATGTATTTTAAGTTGGCTTCCAGCGCAGCCTTATACTTTTTAAAATCATAGCGATAAATTTGAGGAAAAACATAATCAACATAACCCTCATTTAACCAAGTTGGCCAATCTTGAAGATATTCTTCTTTACTCCAAGGGAAGATACTTGGTGCCATGGTGACCAACATATTTGGTTTTTCTTTCTTAACAGCCTGGTATAGGTCTTTTAAATACGCATTTAGCCTGTTTGAACGCCAAGTTAACCATGCTGGATTTTTATAATCTGAAGGCGGATTATTACCATCATGCTCCTTTTTATATTCATTTACAGTATAAGCATCATAACCTGCAGTTGAAGGTTGGGCAGGTAGCCTATCATCTCCTTGAATGCCGTCTACATCATACTTTTTAACTACTTCTATAATTAATGAATTTACAAAATTTTGCACTTCTGGTAAAAATGCATTCATCCATTCAAAACTATTTTTAATAACTAGCTTTCCTTCGTTATTAATTGCTGCCCATTCAGGGTGCTTTTTAAGGATATTTCCACCATTCTCCTTGTAAGAAGAAGAAAATCCAAACTCGAACCAAGCATGAACCTTAATGTGTTTTTTGTGTGCCTCCTCAATTAACTCTTGCAAAGGATCGCGTCCTTTAAACCTTGGATCAATTTGAACACCAAATTCCTTTTTCATTATTTCACTAGGGTATAGTGTATTACCTCTGTTCCAGGTAACTATAAAAATGGTATTGATACCGCTTTGCTTACAAAGGTTTACCGCTTCAATAATATTTTTTCGTGAATCTAAAACCTTACTGGCAACATTGGTTAACCAAACTCCTTTTATTGGGGCTTGCTTTTTAACCTGTGAAAAGCTATTCATACTAATTAATACGGAAACTGCAAATGCTAAACCTAAATTTTTCATCCTTAAATTGCATTAATTAGTATTGATTTATTTATTTCGATTTTTTCTAATGTTTTCCAAACCTGAAGTAGACCTCTTGGGATGTGAAAACAACCCTTCCACTTACCTCCCTTTGCAGGAATCAAAACTTTGCCCTCTTTATTTAAGTAGCCAAACCATTCATTGCACTCTGGATCCCTAAAATTTTTCCAAGTATAATCATGTATCGTCTCAAACCATTGCTTACAAGCTTCATTACCTGTAAGCTCAAAGCCCTTAGCCAAGCATACCAATGTTTCTATATGTACCCACCACAATTTCTGATCCCATTCGAGTTGCTGCATAGGTGCGTTTTTAATATCCATAAAATAGAATATCCCACCGTTTTCTTTATCCCAACCATATTCCAAAGTTCTTAAGGCAATTTCAAGTGCTTTATCTATCAATTGCTTATTGTTGGTACGTTTGGCTAAGTCCATTATAAACCACATGGCTTCGATGGTATGGCCTGGATTAATGGATCTTCCTTCAAAACAATCTGAAAAACTACCATCTGGATTTACGTTTTCTAAGATTAAGCCAGAGTCTTTTTGGTAAAAAACCTCCATTACCTCATGAATTACTTCGTCAACCAGTTCATTTACGATCTGAGCGTCTAATAAATGTGCCAATTCTAATGAAAGATTACATAAAATCATGGGTAGCGAAAAGTTTTTTAAACTTCGGGTGCCTGGGTAGGTTTTTGTGTACTTCCCTTTAGGATTGTTTTTTCTATTTAAAATATTTTGAAAGGTTTGCTTTGCGATTGTGGCATATTCATCTTCTCGATCTATGCTGTAGAGTGCCCCAAAGCCCATAGCCGCAAAACAATCTGAAAATATATTGTATGGCTGTATAAGTGGCTTACCTTGCCTATTAAAAGAAAAATACCAATTCCCTTCTGCATCTCTGCCATTTTTTTTCATAAATTCAGCGCCATGTTTTGCAATGGATAACCAATTTTGGTTTGGCTGAACCTTTGCATATAAGGTAGAAAACGTCCAAATTTGTCTACCCTGTAACCAAGCAAATTTATCAGTATCATATACTTTACCCGCTCTATCTAAACACGTAAAATAACCACCAAATTCGTGATCCAAGGAATTTTCTGTCCAAAAGGGAATGATATTGTTTAATAATTCGTTTTTATAAATTTCAGAAGAAATGTTCATTTTATTTTATTGTATTTAAGTATTCTTGATAACGGTTATATAAATGACCAGCTTGCAGATAGGCCGATTGTGGGCTCATAAAGTGAGAAAATTCAAATGTTATGGCTTTATCGTAGTTTGCTAATCTAGCTGCTTCTAACTTTAAGCGTAGTTTTTCGAACTTAATGGGCATAAATTTAATGGGCATATCTCTATCAAAAGTTTCGGCATTTGTCCAGCATTTTAATCCAAATTGATCTGCCATTTTTTTATTCACTGCAAAAAAATCAGCCAGTTCGTTGTAATCGATATGTCCATCTTGAAATGCAACAGCATCTACCGAATTTTTCAGGCCTGCAAAAATCTCAGACCATTCTTGTTCATGCACTTGTAATGAAATGGCATCTGCTTTACTTAAATTTGTGGAGTTGGCCATTACTGATTTTTTTCCATCTATCCACGGCGAAATAAACGTTAGCAAGCCATTGCTTACCGCTTTGCACTGCAAACCCAAAGTGTTAAAAGCTTCTATAGCACCTTTCGTTTTCCTACTTATCTCCATGCTTAAGTACCAGCCTTTAAAGCTTTTATGGTGTCCGTATTTTTGCCAAACTTCATCTATCACGTACCTGTTCACATCAATTTCATGCTGCATGTTGCCAGTATCCCAATAGTTTCCACTATCATATAAACCAAAATAAAAGTTCATATCGTATTGATCTGCCAGGGTTAAAAACATTTCCAACATATCTATTGGTGGTGTAAAGCAACCATGGTTATTTTGCAAATATGCAGATGGATAAGCAACAAACCTTCTATATCCACTTCTAATCATAATTACCGTATCAATTCCTATGGCTTGCATGTATTTGAAATCAAGATCCCACTCCTTTTCACTCCAATTTTGGTGGGGAATGTCGTGTGAAATTTCGTCTAAAAATGTCCCGGTAATTCTCATAAAAATTTATTTGTTTTAAGATAATTTACCCAATTAAGGTAAGCTTCGGGTTTTAAATGTAAACCATCGGTACTTAATGATGATTTAAGTTGTTCGTTTTCATCCACCATAAGCGGTTGTAAATCGATATAAGTAACCCTTTTTTGTTTACAGGCCAATTTTAAGGCGGTATTCATTTTGGCTATATCTGCATTATTTAATCGTTTATAAATACTGGCCAACATACTTTCATTTACAGGTAAGGTACTTTGCATATAAATTTTTGTTCGTGGAGATAGCCGCTTAATCTTTTCTATTATTCTGATTTGATTTGCAGTAATGGAATCGATTGCTTTACCAATTTTTAAATCATTTATTCCGATCATCACAAAAATTTTTGCAGGCTTGGCGAATAGACAATTTTCAATTCTGGCTAAAACACCCGTGGTAATATCTCCGCTTATGCCTTTATTAATTACTTCTCTATTGGGTATGAGTTCTTGCCACTTTCCTACTTGGGTAATGCTATTACCCAAAAAAACAATGGTGTTCTTATTTGTTTTTATTTTTGGCGTGGGTGTCAATTGATACGGAATATAAGCCGAGGTAATTACACCGATAATTCCCACAAGAATTATACGTAGAAATTTGATTTTACTTTTCATCTTAAATCTCATCAATAGCTGTTAATTCATCCCTTTCTTCAACTTTTTGTAAGGGTACAAACCACGTTACCAAGAATGCAGGTATAGTAGCAACCATTACCCAGATAAAGAATTCTTTATACCCTAAATAATCACTTACAAAGCCACTCACCATTGATGGAACCATAAATCCTAAGTTCATTAATCCACTCCCAAAAGCATAGTGTGCCATTTTGTATTTACCTGGAGCAATGTTTTGCATCATAAATAAAATGAGGCCAACAAAGCCAAATCCATAACCAAAATATTCAATGGCAACAGCACCGCCAATTACATATAAATTTGTTGGCAAGGTAATGGCCAGAAATGCGTAGGCTACAAAAGGAATGTTAAAAAAGGCACATAATATGAGTAATGTATTTTTAGTTAACCCTTTATTAGACACAAAATAGCCTGCTGCTATTGATCCTAAAACAAAAGCAATTGCGCCAAAAACACCATACACCACCCCTATCTCGGAGGTAGTTAAACCTAAACCGCCCTCAGCCCTACTAGCTTTAAAAAATAAGGGTGTAATTTTAATGGCTTGTCCCTCTGCAAAACGGTAAAAAACAATAAAAGCTAGGCTAAACCAGATGTTTTTTTTCTGAAAAAAAGTGATGATCACATCTTTAAGCGTACTTAAACTTTCTTTTGCAGAATGTATAGTTTGTGCTTTTTCACCTTCAGGGAGCATTTTCATATTGTAAAAACCCAAAAGTAACATGATGATGCCGTAAGCAAACATTACAATCATCCAAGCGTTTGCAATGCCCATCCTTTTTTCTAGCTCCCCAGCCATGTACACTAAAACACCACCAGAAAAAACTTTGGCAATATTATAAAATGCCCCTTGCCAGCCCACAAATTTGGCCTGAGCCTTTGCATTGAGCTCATTCAGATAAACTCCATCAGCGGCGATATCATGCGTTGATGCACTTAATGCGATGATGGCCATGATGGCGATAGAAACGCTAAAAAACTGATCCAGTTGCAGCGATAAACCTACCAAGCCAAACAATAGGCCCGTAAGAATTTGAGTGGTATACACAAAAAACTTCCTGGTTTTATACATCTCTAAAAATGGGCCCCAAAGTGGCTTTAATGTCCACGGTAGCATAATTAACGAAGTCCAGAAAGCAATTTTAGAGTCTGAAATCCCTAAATTTTTATACATGATGGCGCTTGCTGCTGCAAGTGCTACAAAGGGTAAACCCATTGCAAACCACGTAGAGGGTATCCAATAGATTGGATTTTTTTGATCAGTTTTTTTTTGAGACATGTTATGTTTTCCAAAAAAGTTTAATACGTGTGAAAAAGAGTGTAATTAGTGACACTAAAGCGGTAAAAATTAGACCTTTTAAAAAGCCAGTTGCCCAGTTGTAATTTAATAAATTTAGGTAGTGTTGGATATCAGTTAAAGCCAATAACGGCAGGACAAAAAGCGACCCTGCGGTGTAAGCGATCATTGGATTTTTGCCATTGGCAGCGAAAAAATTTAAAGCAGATTTAACCACTTGAAGCTGCTCTGCAATGATAAAGCTCATTAAGGTTAGAAATCCTAGTCCTGCTGTTACAAAATAATAACTATAAGTTGAACTGTCTTTTTTTATACCGCCTTCAAAAGCTTCGAAAAATAAACCTAAAATTAACAGGTAAATACCTACAGATAAAAATTTACAGTAAAAACCTTTTTGTGCTTTATTTACCAACTGGTTGATTAGAAAAAGTTGCAGCACCATTAAAACCACATTTAAAATTAAGTTTACAACAAGATAGCGGCTAAATAATCCCCAAAGGTTTAAAACTATCAGTATAACATTGATAACGGCGATACCAGCTAACTGATTTTTTTGATGGATAATTTTAAAATCTATTTTTGGGTATGATAAAAGCCAATCCCCAGCAAAAGTGCCCGGTATAACTATAAATAAATATTTCAAATAATAAAATTGATAAACACTAGGTAATGGCGACCATTTAAAAATCGAACTATTGAAGCTATCTGTCGCATTTTTCGCTAAAAATACAGCCATAATAATGGGTAAAATGCCCAACCTTAACATTGGTATGTTGCGGGTTGCGTACCAAATTAACGAACCAAAAAATGCCATATTTGCCAATACTAAAATGATAATATCAGTTTTATTTAAGCTAAAATCTCCGTATGGGAACGGGTATAAATACAAAAAAAGTAGGGCAATTGTCAAGCCAATTAGCTTTAATGAAAGTGACTTTATTTTAGAAAGATAAACTTGCCAATTGCTATAAATTAAAAATAACAGTGCAAAACCAGCCATCGATAAAAAGTACTGTTTTATACCTGGCTCGGCGCTAAGGTTCCAAAATTTTACGTGGTTAAATAAAATGGCAAAAAACACTAACATTACATACCTTATCAACAGCTTCAAAAAAACCGATATAAAATTACCATTATGTAATGCCAATGGGAAAGCTGCACCCATAGCAAATAAAAAGAAAGGAAAAACCAAATCAACCCAAGTTAAACCTGCTAAATTTGGATTAAAAATATGGCTTGGTGGTGGTACTTGTGCATGGTACATCCAAGCGGGCATTACATCACCAAAAGCGATGCTACCAGAGAGTACCATAGCCAAAATGGTTAATCCCCTAAAAGCATCTAAACTTAGTATCCTATGTTGTTGTTCTTTTACCACGATGTTATTGGTGTACAAGCTCACCTTTAAAATCTATTTTTTGATCAAAAGGATTTAAAAAATGATTTATTAAAACTGCTAAATATGCCCTTGTTAACGTTGCTTCTTGTTGAGGATAATTTTGTGACAAGTAATTTTCAATTTGGGTAGTCGTTACTTTAACCGAAGTTACGGATGAACATAATTTAGCAAAAAAATCAACATCAACAAGTTTACCTGAGGGCTGTAAATCAATTAAATTAATATAAAATGATTTAAAGCCCTTAGTTAATTCTATCTCACTTATTGGCATTTGAGGATAAAACCAAGTCTGATTAGCCCATTTATATGGCAAACCAGTTCCTTTTAAAATACCCGTAGCGCCAATTTTTTGGATTTCTTTAAAATATTTATCCGTTGGCTTTACATCTATGTAAGGAAGCAAGTATGCATTTGCCGCTAATAATTCTTTCTGCACTAGGCGAATATCAACTTCTGAAGGATCTACTTGTTGCGCAATTGCGGTAGCGGCTAAAGCGCCTGCCGCCTGACCGATTAACATTACTACAGACTGTAAACGGGTAGTGCCAGCAACAATATTACTTACTGCAATACTTTTTTCGGCAATTAAAATACCTTTCGTGTTTTCGGGAATTAATGCACCAATAGGTATCGAATAAGAAGGAATTTTCATATTGATAAATTCAATTTTTGGGGCATCCTTATTTTTTGCATGGTGATGGTCTATTGGGTAATCGCCAACCGCAATGCCTGTTCTATATAGTTTGGAATTATGGAAAGGTTCAATTAAATCATTCACGGTAAGGTTTACAACGCCCTCTATCCTTCTCGACTCTCGATGATAAGGGATCATAGGCAATTGATCCATAGTCGGATACTCATCATCTGCTAAACCAAGGTTAGGGTGTCCTAAAACGGTTTGTATGTAATAAATAAACCTCAGGCTATGCAACTTTGCCTCTTTTAAGGCAGCGTGTCTATCATTTTTACTGAGCTCAACTATGTTTAAATAAATATCGTTACCACAATTTGGCCAATTAATCATGTATTTATCATTTGGCAACTTTCCATAAGTTAACATTTTAGCACAGTCATTAAGTACAGCTTTGCTATCCACAGCAGGATCGGCCACATTACATGCACATCTAAACACTTTAGGATCATAACCAGAAGGCTTTGGGATGGTTTTGTTTGCACCCTTACCATAGTCTTTTAAGGTTACCACATAGGTAATGTCTTGTACAATATTGTTAGCCAAATCTGGCGCAAAAGACTCTTTGGTCGTTAACTTACTATCCATACCCAAATGATATGGAACTTTTAAATAAGCTAAAACATCTCCTGTTTCTGTGGCATCAATAATTAATTTAGCTGTAAAAAAAACAGTTTTATTGTTCTGAACTACCGAAATGTCCCATTTATTGCCGGTTCTTTTAATGGTTTTCCACTCTGTTTGATATAAAATTTGAAGATTTGGGAGTTGAGCCATTTCCTTTAATAATTTATTTCCTACGGAAGGCTCAAATAGCGTATTACTAACCCAACCCGTTTCTACTTTTTCAGCACCGCCATAGTGTGTATACAGTTTCTGTCTAAATTCTGCCCATAAACCAGATTTTAAATTATGGTTCCCATCAATTGCAGAAACACCAGCCGCGGTAAGCATTCCACCTAACCAATCGGTTTCTTCTATTAAAATTGTTTTCACCCCATTTCTGGCAGCTTCTATGGCCGCAGTTGTACCACTTGCGCCACCACCAAAGATAATTAACTCTGCAGCGAATGGTTTTTGGGCAAAAGCATTATAAGCTATAAAATAAAAAAGGAAAAAATAGAAATACTTCATGGTTGTAAATATAAAACTTTTTTAAAAATATTAATAACTATTCAGATAAAATTAAATAAATTCATTAAAAGAATTGTAATTGGTATTTATTAAAACATTTTATTAGTTTTATAAGTCAGATTTAAGTTTACATTTATAACTACCAATTCCAAACATGACGTTTTTTCAAGAAATTAATGAAGAAAATCTTTCCGGTGTAGCACATAAAAATATCACTTTAAAAAAGGCTATCATCTCTTATTTTGTAAAAACTGGTAGTTGCACTATTGCAGACCTATGCGCAGAGGTTGGACTTAGTGCGCCCAAAATAAATGCCGTTTTAAACGAGCTGATTACAGATGGGTTGGTTCAGGATTTTGGTAAAATTGAATCTAGGGGCGGTAGAAAACCCAATTTATACGGACTAGTTTTAGGTTCAGGATTTTTTTTAGGAGTAGATGTGAAACAAAATCATTTATACCTTGGCTTCACAGATCTACAAAAAAACGTTGTACACATTACAGACGAGCGGCCATACAACCTCGAAAACAGCAAAGAATCGCTAGAAGAACTGTGCGCGCTCATCAATGCTTACATTAAAGAAAGCCATGTTCCTAAAGATAAAATTTTAGGGATAGGCCTAAACTTATCTGGACGGATAAACTATGCCACAGGCTACAGCTATAGCTTTTTTAACCTCGATGAAGAACCATTAAGCAAAAGGCTTGAGCAGTTTTTAGGTATACGAGTTTTTCTGGAGAACGACTCGAGAGCAATGGCATTTGGCGAATATAGCACTGGAGTAGTTCACGAAGAAAAAGATGTGCTATTCTTAAACATGGATTACGGAATAGGCGTTGGTATTGTAATTAACGGACAATTGTATTACGGAAAATCGGGCTTCGCAGGAGAGTTTGGGCATATCCCTTTTTTTAATAATGAGATCATTTGTAGATGCGGTAAACGAGGATGTTTAGAAACAGAAGTTTCTGGCACTGCTTTGACTCGAATTTTCAAAGAAAAACTATTGAGCGGATCATCTTCTATTTTATCGACCATGAAAATTGATGAAATTAACTTTGAGCACATCATTCAAGCTGCCAATAACGACGATGTTTTAGCCATTGAACAAATTGCATCAATGGGAGAAAAACTAGGCAGAGGAATTGCTGTACTCATTAACATATTTAACCCCGAATTGGTTATTTTAGGTGGAAGCCTTGCAGAAACTGGGGAATACATTAGGCTACCCGTTAAAAGTGCACTTAACAAATACTCACTGAGCCTAGTAAATAATGACACACATATTAAAATGTCTAAACTTGGTAAACAAGCAGGCGTTATTGGTGCCTGCCTGTTAGTTAGAAATAGGCTGTTGTCTATTCTGTAGTTATTTATTATATACTTCGAAATACGTTGGGAATTTTTTTACGCCTTCAAAAAACCAAAAACTTTCTCCCGCAATTCCATTTCTTCTATTTTCGTTCACCATTTCCGTCATAAAATCTAGTGGTGGATTATAAGCTGCATTTTGTATGAGCACACCCGGATAAAATTTGTTTTTATCTTTTGCCTTTACATAAGATAATTGTTGTGCCAAAGTAGATTTATACGCAGCGATATCATAACGGTAATGTTGTGGCAAAACTAAATCGGTAACACCTCTATCTAGCCATGTAGGCCAATCTTGCAAATACTCATCTTTAGCAAAAGGGTGTACACTTGGTGCTGTTGTAACCATTACATTTGGCTTTTTAGCTTTTACTTGCTGATACAATCTGACTAAAAAATCGGTTAGTAAATTAGCTCTCCAAGTAAGCCAAGCCGCATTTTTATAATCTGTTGGAGGTAGATTTCCGTTGTTTTGTGATTTATAAAGATTAACAGTATACGTATCATAGCCACCAGTTGATGGTAAAGCAGGCATTCTATCATCGCCTTGTACACCATCTACATCATATTTATTTACCACCTCCATTACCAAAGAAATCATAAAATCTTGAACTTCTGGCATGAAAGCGTTCATCCACTCAAAGCCGTTTTTCTTTAACAAGTTCCCATCAATATCTTTTGCTGCCCAAGATGGTTTAGTTTGAATGATTAAACCACCGTTTTGATTATTTGAAGCAGCAAAACCATACTCAAACCAAGCATGTACTTTTATATTTTCCTTGTGTGCCTCTTCAATCATCTCTTGTAATGGATCTCTACCCACATATTTGGCCATGATTTTTTCGCCAAAAGTATTTTGCATCACATCACTAGGAAATAACGTTCTTCCCTGATTCCAAACCACTACAAAAATATTATTGATACCACTACTTTTGCAGGTTGCCACAGTTTTTTTGATATTTTCTCTGGAATCTAAGGCATCACTTGCAACATTAGTAACCCATGTACCTGCAAAATGAATCTCCTTTTTTATTGGAATAATTGGCAATCTTTGTATTTCCTTTTTACAAGAGAAAGTGCTTAAGATGATTGCAAATGCAAATGATAAAATATAATACTTCATATTTTTAATTTTAGTAACTAGTACCACTTATGTTAATTTTTTCAGCACCATTTTTCAGCGCTGCATCAGAAGCTGTAATTGAAAAATTGGTAGTTGAAGGACATCGCATATCTGTTAAACGACCGCTATGAGCTGGGGCTTTTACAATATTACCCTCAAAATTTCTAAACAAATAGGTTTCTGACCATTGTGAATTCTCTACCTTAGTTTTTGTGCTTTGTACTGGTTTACCCTCATTGGCTACTTGATCTATCGCATTAACACGTTTAAATTCTCCTAAAACGCCAGGTTTGTAACCATCTGCATCAAATTCTTTCTCAAAACGTTTGCCTGCACCTTCAACAATAAACTTTATTTTTTTATCCGTAATTACTTGAACAGATATTTCAACCTCTTCTCCAGGGTACCAATAATAATCACTTATCGCTAGTGCGTTTTCATAAAGTGCTAACTGGCCGCCTAAATGCGAGGTTCTTCTCAAAAATGGCCTAAAAGCTCTCCTATCTGCACTTACATTGCCGCTAGCATCCCTAATTACCTCCCAAGTTAAACCAATATCAGTTTCCTGTCCCCCCATGCTTCCACCTATATAAACAGATGGATTATCTAAATACTGTCCTGGTTTAGCAGGATTGGTTCTTAAAGGATCAAAAGTAATGGTAGGCAAAGTAACTTTGCCCCCAATACCTAACCAATAATCTCTACTTGAAACCATTTTACGATAATAAGCACCGTTAAAACAAGCTTTAGTTTTATCTGGCCTTACTTCTCCTTTAAAAAATGTGTGTATAGGATCTACAATAACTTCTTCTGGCAGGCTTTTGCTTGCTTTTCCGCATGATACGGCAATGGCCATAACACATAATATACCATATTTAACAGTGCTTATTTTCATCATTATAGTTCTAATTTATAAAAACGCAAACCAATATTAGTACAAGCAAATACTGCATGTAATTTTCCGCCAATAATGGCCATGTCGGCATCCATTGTTAAATTTCCGTTAGCCTGTATGGATGGCATTAGCACATTCATAATCGGATTTTGAATTGAGGCAGCTTGATTATCTGTAATATCAGAAATTCTAAAAAAAGCACCTTTACCAGATGAATAAACGGTATAGGCCAAATAAGTTCTACCGTTTAACTTGATGGCTTTACAATCGGTTGCTGAAATGCCAGACTGTTTGGTAATTTCGCCTAAAGTATTGGTTAAACTTGCGATACCATTTAAACTAGTGCCCGAAAAAGCACCAATGTAGCCTGGAGTACCTATTGGTAAAGGCTCTACACTCCAATAAAAACCAGTTGAAGCATAAGGATGGGTTAATTTAGTGGGATTAGGATCTAACACGCCACCTGTAACTTTCCATACAAAAACATCAGCTTTTTGTGCTAAACCCACTGTAATTAAAGCGTCGCCGTCTAAACTACCAGCTATATTTATACCTGCAGCTCTAAATGCAGTAGTTCCCAAACCTAAACTTGCAGAAGAGAAAGTAATATAAGGTGTTGCTACTGCATTTACATTATCCCATCTGTAAATACTTTGAGAATTTGCCGTTAAACCTAAAGACACACCTAATATAACACCTTTACTATCTGTGGCTATTTTTCGAATACTATTAAAAATTACAACACCTGTTTTATTAAGAACACCTTGTTGTACACCTGCTAAACTATAAAAGTTTGGCCCCACCGCTGTTGGCGCAATTGCAGTGTAGTTTGGTATTACAATATTGTTCCCACTGATAGCAACCCCTGTTAAATCGTTTAATTGAAATCCAAAATCATCATATTTTGTTTCGAACAATGGTACCATAGATAGTTGAGGTACACCAAGGGTAAATTCTCTTTCTATTCCATCCGAACCTGTGATTTTAACTTTTGAAGCACCTAATAAAAGGTTAACGTTTGTGCCAGTAAACGCTGAGTTAATGCGATTACCAAAACCAGCTACAATGGTAACTTTTGAGTTAGAAAAATCAGTTAATCCTTTAACATAAGGTACTAAAGTTGATGGTGCTACTACTACCACCGAGTCTGTAGCTACACCATTAATGGTCATAGATCGTACAGAGGCTGGTCCAACTTTTTCTGTAGTAATGATTAAATCGTAACTATAAATCGTACTTTCATCAACTCCTTTAATTTTAAAAGTTCTTTGATTGGTATAATCTAAAGCCGTTCCATTAGTAAAATCTTGTAAAGTACCATTTACAAAACCCAGCGTAACTTTAAGATTAGTAAGGTTTGTACCTGCAGGAACTTGTACAATTAAGGAGTTTGCACTAAAATAAATATCAGATTTTGGGATCGTTAATCCTTCTACAATAAGGTTTGACAGCGAGGGTGGTGACTGTATTTTTAACACCACAGCCTTATTAGCACCATCACTTCCGCTTAAGGTTAAAGCGATGGGCTTCCGCACGTCCATAATTTGATTGTTATTAAAGTTTTGGGCTTCTCCATTGGCTACCAAAACTTGCACTTTAACTTTTGATAAGTCTCTACCTGCTGGTATAATAATGCTAACATCATTATTATTATAAGTTGGTAAAAATAGTTCTCCATTTACTTTTACACCAACTACTTTTGCTCCTTCGTACGTTCTATTTAGTTCATCTCCTTTTTTACAGGCACTAAACATCACCACCATTAACAGCAATAATACTGTTAATTTGGTAGTTATAGCGTTTATACATTTCATATTTTAAATTTTAGTATTGATTTTAAAAAGGCAATATTAGTTCCCGTAACCTGGGTTTTGACCTAATGAAGGTTGTTTATTAAGCTCTGTTTGTGGGATAGGCCATAAGTAAGATTTATCTTCCCATTTACGATCTCTATCACGCATTCTTAATTTACTTCCATAAGCAGCATAACTAGCCACATCATTTATATCACGTTCAGAACCAGCACCACCAAAAGATGGAACCATATCTGGTGTGGCCTGATCATATCCATTAGGATAGGTATTTGTTGCGGCATTAACACCGGTTGCTAATGGATAACCATACGTTGGCTCTGCATTTTGGATAGCTCCTGTTCTCCAACGACGCATATCAAAGAAATAAAGCGCTTCTTTAATTAACTCCACTTTACGCTCTCTACGCACAATTTGGCGCATCCTTATTTGATTACCCGCTCTTGACGCATCTGAAATTAAAATGCCAGGCATACCTACCCTTGCTCTTACTTTATCAATCGCATCAACAACGGTAGCATCCATTTCTCCAAGCTCTATTTTTGCTTCGGCATAAGTTAAAAGAATCTCCGCATAACGCATAATTTGAATATTGTAGGTAGCATTGAAAGTACTTTCGTCATCAAAATGGTTATACTTTCTCCAAGCAAAACCTACTCCACTTTGTACATATCCAAAAGGTGCTACTGCACCTTTGTAATCTGCATTATCAACTAATTTAGCATTGTTTTGTGCATCAAATGATTTAGTTAATGGGTTATACACTTCCATCAAAAATTTCAGCTTATTGTTTCCAGTGTTACCAATAATGGTATCTCCTTGTGTGTATATCGTAAATTTTAACCTCGGATCTCTATTTTCGAAAGGTTTTTTAGGATTATAGCCAGAACCAACTTGATCTATACGTTTTCCGTTACTCGTTTCATAAGTGTCTACTAATTGTTGAGTAGGAAACCTTCCACTTTGACCAATCATACGCACTTGTTCTCCTGCAGACATGTAATGATAGTTTTTATCTCCAAAATCTGAAAACATCATAAACATCATAGTCTCTCTTTTTACATCCCCTTTTAGCTGTCCAACCCTAGTAAACAAATCGTTATAGTTGTTGGCTAAAGTACGCCCACTTTCATCCATCACTTTTTTGGATGCATCAGCTGCAATTCTAAAATAAGCAGTAGCTTTAGCTTGATCTGTTATACCATCTTTACCAAAACCAAACTTACTCCAAGATGCAGCATATAAGGCTACTCTAGCTTTTAAACCATATGCTACAGATTTATCTACCCTGCCAAATTCTGTCGCTATCCACGGAACGTTGGTTGTGGCATCATCTAAATCTTTAATAATGGCATCAACTGCAGTTTGCCAAGGTGTACGGGTAATACTTTTTACCTGATCTGCCGTTACAGGCTGATCAAAATAGGGTATATCTCCGTAAAGACTTACCAATTGGATATTATAGTGCGCCCTTAGCACTTTAACTTCACTTAAATATTGTTTTGCCTTATCATTTAAACTGTTATAATAAGGAGCTGCGCCACTTAAAACAGAATTACACCTGGCAACAGAGGTATATAAATTAGCATAAATAAGTTCAACAGCGAAATTACTTCTTAAATCGATACTTCCTATACCAATAGAACTATTATCAGCCCTTTCTATACCAAAAGGCGTATACATATCCCAAAGTATGGAAAGGGGAATTGTGCTACTACCATAATGATTCATTTTTAGCAACTGGTAACATCCATTTGCACCTTGAGCTATTGCACCTTCATTATTATAAAAGTTTGATGACAAATAGTCACTTAAAGGTTGTCTATCTAAATAATCTTTCTGACAGCTTGATGAAACCATCAATAATGCTACGAATAGGGCAACAAAACTGCTTTTTAATATTTTATTTTTCATTTTATTAGCTATTAGGATTAAAAATTAACATTAAGGCCAAAAGTGTAGGTTTGCATAATTGGATAAAAATCGCCACCTACTGAACCACCATAACTAACTTCAGGATCGTAACCAGGGTAAAATTTACTAAGGGTAAACAGATTTTGTCCACTTATGTAAAATCTTACATTGGTTAACTTTAATTTTTGTGAAAACTGTTTGGGTAAATTATAACCTAAAACAACATTTTTTAGCCTGCTGTAATAAGCATTTCTTACCCATTTATCAGATCTTACAAAGTTATCAGCAGAGTTTGCTTCTGGCACCAATATAGGATAAGCTGCGTTTGGATTATCTGGCGTCCAATAATCTATTTGATGACGGAATAAATTTGCCCCATTCGCAAACGGCCTTAATCCTACACCACTTAAAAATGCCGAACGTTGTCCAATACCTTGGATAAAGGCTGTAAAATCGAAATTTTTCCAGCTTGTAGTTAAGTTAACCCCATACTCATAATGTGGAAAAGGGTCTCCTAAATAAACCTGGTCTCTAGAATCTATTAATAAAGGATCTACACCTGCACCTTCAAATACCTTTTTATATTTTACAAAACCCGGACGGGCTGCACCACTTAATCTCGGTGAGTTCGCAACATCATCAATATTTTGATAATAACCATCAGATAAATAACCCCAAATACCATTGTTGGGATAACCCTCTACCATCGTTCTATCTTGAGAATTTAAGCCATTAAGATTAGTGATTTTATTTCGGTTATCATTTACTGAGACTGTTATACCATAATTAAATTCCTTAATTTTATTCTTATAGCCAATTGCAACTTCCCAGCCTTTGTTCTCCATATCGCCAGCATTCGTAAAAGCAGGTTGTTGCCCAGCATAATAAGGCAGGGGAAAACGCAATAACATATCGTCAATTTTCTTAACGTAGTAATCGGCAGTTAAAGTCAATTTATCTTTAAACATACTTAAATCAACCCCTACGTCAAATTGTTTTGATCTTTCCCAGCTAATGTCACTATTAGAAAGTGCAACTTGTGCAACACCATCTGCTAATTGTTTGCCATCTCCTAAATAATAGCTATAGCCTGTATTAATGGTTGCGGTGTACGGGTAGTTACCAATATCTTGGTTACCCAATAAACCGTAAGAAACCCTTAATTTTAACAAATCAATGAATTTTTTTGTTGAACTCATAAAATTCTCTTGTGAGATTACCCATCCTGCAGAAGCAGACGGGAAAAATCCCCAACGGTTAGATTCTGTAAAACGAGAAGAACCATCGTACCTACCGTTAACTTCTAACAGGTATTTTTGATCAAAATCATAGTTTATACGACCATAGCCAGACATCATTGCCCAGCTACTAGCACCGCCGCCAGAAGTAGCAGATAAGCCTAAACCATTACTTAAATAGTAACGGCCAAGGGTAAAGCCTTGTTTAGATCCAAAAAATGAAGAGTTGTTATTATCTTCTGCCTGATAACCCACTAATATTTTTGCATTATGTTTAGCTATACTTTTTGCATAAGAAGTTTGGAAGCGATAAAAATTACGTATGGTTTGGCTCCAACTTTCTGTTAGGCCATCTTGTGGAGGGTACGCACCCAAAACAGCACCTTTTAAAGAAACAGTATAAGGAGTAATTAAACTTCTGCTCCTGCCGGTAACGGTTCTCAGAGAATATTGCCCCAACACTTCAAAGCCTTTCATTGGTGTTAGGGTTAACAATCCACTAACGATAGCCTCCGAACCTTTGTCTTTATTTTCGCCACTTGCATTTGCTGCTGCAGCTGGGTTATCCCCATTTTTACCATAACCCCAATTACCATCAAGTTCTATTGCTGCAGAAAGTGTTGGCAACATGTATAATGATTTATTGATGATACTTCTAGGACTACCAATACCCGGAGTTAACTCATTTGATTGTCTGAGAGAGGTATTTAAAGAGAATTTAGCCCATGATAATAATTTAGCATCCGCATTGAGCAAAATATTGGTACGGTTAAAATTATTATTTGGTATTAAACCGTCTTGCCCTAAGAAAGTACCAGAACCAAAGAAAGATAATTTATCGCTACCGCCACTAATGCTTACATTATGATTTTGCATTAGCGCGTTATTTTTCATGGTTGCTTTTCTCCAATCGGTATCATATCGGTTCCAATTATCTGGCTTTAACGTACGTTGCTCTTCAATTAATTGCATTTGTTGTTGCCTTTGAGTTGGGGAAACTGTGATACCTGCATTATCAAAAGAATTCAACTCGGCAGTTAAATACTCATAAGCACTTACTACCTGTGGCATATTGGTTGGTCTTTGTAGGGTAGAGTAGGCGTTATAATTGGTATTAATTGTCCCTGCTTTTCCTCTTTTTGTAGTAATTAAAATAACCCCATTAGCAGCTCTCGAACCATAAATTGAAGCCGATGCCGCATCTTTTAAAACCGACACAGACTCTACAGTATTCATATCAATTTGGTTAATACTGGTTTCTATACCATCCATTAACACTAGTGGAAAAGTAGTTGAATTAATTGATCCAATACCACGAATACGGATGTTAGCACCATCAGCACCTGGTTGCCCTGATGTTTGTTGTACGGTTACCCCTGGTAATTTACCTTGTAATGCTGTTGATAATGAAGCTACACTACGACTGTTCAATTCTGCACCAGTTATTGACGATACAGAGCCTGTTAAAGTTGCTTTCTTTTGGGTCGCATAACCTACTACAACTGTTTCATTTAAAGAAAATGAAACAGATTTTAAAATTACTTTGATGTTTTGCTGACCTACAAACTTTATGGTTTGAGTTTCAAAACCTAGCGCAGAAATGGTTAATGTTTGCCCATCGTTTACCGATATTTGGAAATTACCATTTTGATCGGTCATTGTCCCGTTCTGACTTCCTTTAATCAGAACAGAAACACCTGGTAAAACGCCAGCTTCATCAGAAACTGTTCCTTTTAAAGTAGTGTTCTGCGCATAAAGATATACCGTACCTACCAAAAAGAATAAGATAAGAGTAAAAGTTCTTTTCATGTGATGTAACATTTAGAATGGTTAAAATTTAATTGTATTGATATATTCATAATAATTGGTTTTATAGTTTAGGGTTTGAAACAGGCCAATCAGCTTTTAATGCGCCAAAAGCTTTATTTGGAGTTTTACCCATTGTGTATTCCAGTGATCCCCCGTTTAATATATCCTTATACATAATGAAGGATTTTGCATATACTTTTCCATTTAATTTTATGGATTGTATGTATTTGTTATCCGCGCTATTGTATAGTGCGGATATTTCAAATTGTTTCCCATTAATTAATGTAATGTTTACGTTATCTGCCAATGGAGAACCAAATACAAACATTCCATTAACTGGATTCACCGGATAAAAACCAAGTGCAGAAAAAATATACCACGCAGACATTTGGCCACAATCTTCATTTCCAATTAAACCGTTGGGCGTAGCGCTATAAAATTTATTAAAAACTTCTCGTACTTTTTCTGCGGTTTTCCATTGTTGACCCACAAATGGATATAAATACAGGATGTGATGGCTAGGCTCATTACCATGTGCATACTGTCCTATCATTCCAGTTATATCTATGGACGCACCTTTGTTTAAGTCTGATTTAACCTTAAAAAGACGATCTAGCTTGTTTATAAAATTGATTTTACCACCAAAAGAGTTCACTAAACCCTCTACATCATGCGGTACAAGCCAAGTATATTGCCAAGCGTTACCCTCCACATAATCGTCTTCTAAATGTATACTATGGTATGGATTAAAATTTTTACGCCAAGTGCCATCGCTTAACTTTCCACGCATAAAACCTACGCTTTTATCGAAATAATTTTTATAGTTTTTAGAGTCTTTTAAATAAAATTCGTAATCATCTATTTCGCCGGTTCTTTGTGCAAATTTGGCAATCGAGTAGCTGTCGATAGCGTACTCTAAACCTTTAGCTACAGACCAAACTTCTTTATCTGCAGAGATAAAACCTTGTTTACGGATATCTATTAAACCATGCTCATTATAACTTTTAAAGTGTTTAATGGCATCCCAAATGTAGTTTTTGTTAATTTTAAATCCCTTTAAATAGGCATCAACTACTACTGGTATAGAATGGTAACCTACCATTGTACCCGTTTCATTACCTACCAAGTGCCACACTGGCATTTTTCCTTGTTGCGCTTCTATAGCCAATAAACTGTTGGCATAATCTGCCACTTTTGTATCGATTAAAGTATATAAAGGATGTACTGCACGGTAAGTATCCCATAAAGAAAAAACAGTGTAGGGTGTAAAGTCTTTGGCCTTATAAATTTTTCCGTCTGCACCCCGATAATCTCCATTAGCATCACTAAAAATTGATGGTGCAATTTGAGTATGGTATAAAGCAGTA
>JACMOW010000056.1 GCA_014377775.1 Pedobacter sp.
GATCAGAAAAATGAAGGAATGGACTGGACAAGCCTTAGGTTGGTTTTTGAAAAAGAAGACGGCCAATATTTTTTAATCGCCATTATTCATGACCAGTGGACTATTTAACCACGTCTTGATGCCTTTTGTAAAATATATTAATCTTTTAGTAAAATATACTTTACGTTAATGACAAATTTGTTTTACCTTTGGTAAAATAGACCTGACAAAATGAAAAACACATTTTTGCTTCCAAACCGATATAAAGTATACGGTTGGATAATTTTTTTACTTTTTTCTGCGATTGGGTTAGCTTGCATGTATCTGGAATTTAAAATTCCCGGTTTTCAGGTTTATTCCCGCCAAAGTGAAGGATTTTTAGATTTTAATGATTACAATCTCACTGACGAATTTGCATTAACCGGAGTAGTGATAGGCTTGCTGATGGTGGCTTTTGCAAAAGAAAAAAACGAAGATGAATTTATCGCTTATTTAAGATTAAAATCATGGCAATGGTCTGTTTTAGCGAGTTACGTAATTTTAATTGTAATAGTCTTTACGGTTTACGGCGGTGCATTTTTCGGCATTCTTTTTTATAATATCTTTACAGTACTTCTGGTCTTTATTGCAAAATTTAATTTTAGTTTGTATCAATTAAAAAAAGCTGGTTCAACTGATGAAAAATAATTTAAGGGTAAAAAGAGCCATTAAAAATATAACACAAGCCGAATTAGCAGCGTTAATTCAGGTTTCTAGACAAACTATTAATACTATCGAATCAGGAAAGTATGTTCCTTCAACTGTGTTAGCGTTAAAAATGGCAAACGTATTTGGCGTTCCTGTTGAAGAAGTTTTTGAATTGGAAGAAGGAGATTAGTATAAGAGTTCTCGGTTTGCAGTTGACAATAATTCGATTTCATACTCCCGACTAAAGACTTACCTTTGCACCATGCGTTTCGATATCATTTCAGTTTTACCAGATTTGTTGACAAGTCCTTTTGCTCATTCTATTTTACAGCGAGCACAAAAAAAAGGTGTTGCAGAAATTGTGGTTCATAATTTAAGAGATTACGCCACTAACAAACAAAAAAGCGTTGATGACTATCCTTATGGTGGCGGTAGCGGAATGATCATGTCTATTGAACCCTTTGCGCTTTGCATAGAAAAACTGCAGCGCGAAAGAACTTATGATGAAATTATTTTTATGACACCAGATGGTGAAACCTTAAACCAAGGAATTGCTAATCAACTTTCTATTCAAAAAAATATTATCATTTTATGTGGGCATTATAAAGGTATTGATCAGCGAATTAGGGATATTTATGTTACAAGAGAAATTTCTATTGGCGACTATGTTTTATCTGGAGGAGAACTACCAGCTGCGGTTGTTGTAGATGCGGTTGTAAGGTTGGTGCCTGGTGTTTTGAATGACGAAACTTCTGCTTTATCTGATAGCTTTCAAGGAGATTTGTTAGATGCACCTTTATACACACGCCCAGCTGAGTGGAGAGGGCACAAAGTTCCTGATGTTTTATTGAGTGGGCATGAAGCTAAGATAAACGACTGGCGCCACGATGAGGCAGTTAAGCGCACACAAGAGCGCAGGCCAGATTTGCTTAAATAGTTTTCAACTAGTAATTCTCAGCCTCCATTTGGTAAGCATAAAAAGCAGTAAAATCTTTTAAATCCGTGAATCAAACGCGAAGCGGGATGTGGAAAAACTACAATTTGTTAAAAAATAAATTTATTTTGAAGATCGCTTTTATTTTTAAAATAAATTTCCTAATATTGCAGTCCGATTTTAAACAACAAAAGATCGGCTTAATAGCTTAAAATCATGGATTTAGTAAAATTTGTAGAAGAGCAGGTAATCGCGAAAAATGAGTTTCCTTCTTTCAAATCAGGAGATACAGTGAGTGTTCACTATAAAATTCGCGAAGGTAATAAAGAACGTATTCAAATTTATCAAGGTGTTGTTATTCAACGTAACAGCGCTGGTGCAAACGAAACGTTTACTGTTCGTAAAATGAGTAATGGTGTTGGTGTAGAGCGTATCTTCCCAATTAATTCTCCAAATATTGACAAAGTAGAAGTTAACAGTCACGGTAAAGTACGTAGAGCTAAATTGTTCTATTTACGTGAATTAACTGGTAAAGCTGCTCGTATCAAGTCTTTAAGAAAATAATATTTCTTTATAAAAAAAATACAACCTCGACCAATCGTCGGGGTTTTTTTGTTTATATCTTTACCACATCAAATATAAATGTAATGAAGTTGGAGATGAACAACATGAAAGACCTATTAAAAAAATACGAGGAAAAACAACCAGAAATTGTTTTTGAGTGGAAAGATAAAGAATCAGAAGCTGAAGGATGGGTAGTGATAAATTCGCTACGAGGTGGGGCAGCAGGTGGCGGTACGCGTATGCGCAAAGGACTAGACAAGCGTGAAGTTGAATCGCTAGCAAAAACCATGGAGGTTAAATTTACCGTTTCGGGACCTCCAATTGGCGGAGCCAAATCGGGAATTAACTTCGACCCATCAGACCCTCGAAAAAAAGAAGTGCTCGAAAGATGGTATAAAGCAGTAATGCCTTTGCTAAAAAGCTACTATGGCACTGGGGGCGATTTAAATATCGATGAAATACACGAAGTTATTCCAATTACCGAGGGCTATGGCTTATGGCATCCGCAAGAGGGCGTAATTAGCGGACACTATCAAGCCAGAGAAAATGAACGAATTCACCAAATTGGACAGTTACGCTATGGCGTTTCTAAAGTGCTTGAAGATTTAGAATATACACCTGATATTAAAAGAAAATACAAAGTAGCCGACATGATTACTGGCTACGGTGTTGCCGAATCCATTAAACACTATTACCAAATCTGGGGTGGAGCATTAGAAGGCAAAAAAGCCATTATACAAGGATGGGGCAACGTTGCCGCCGCAGCAGGGTATTACTTGGCTCAAAACGGCGTTAAAGTAGTGGGTATTATTGATCGTGTGGGTGGATTAATCAAACCAGAAGGATTTACTGAAAAAGAAATCAAAACGCTATTTAATGATAGATTAAATAACACCCTCGTTTCTGAAGATCTGATCCCTTTTGAAGAAGCAAATGAAAAAATCTGGAATGTTGGTGCAGAAATTTTTGTGCCTGCAGCTTCATCAAGGTTGGTACAACAGCAAGAAGTGGATAAAATGATTAAGGCAGGATTAGAAGTTATTGCTTGTGGGGCAAATGTACCATTCGCCGATAAAGAAATTTTCTTTGGAAGTATTATGGAACATACAGATAATCATGTGGCTGTAATACCCGATTTTATAGCTAACTGCGGCATGGCAAGAGTTTTTGCCTATTTGATGCAGCGTAATGTAGAGATGAGCGATGATGCCATCTTTTCTGATGCTTCGGAAGTGATAAAAAATGCCTTAAAAGCAATTTATACTGTTTCGAATAAAAGAACAAATTTATCAAGTACTGCATTTGAAATTGCATTAAAACAATTGGTATAAATTAAATGGATAATCAGGTTTTTTGGGGCAATACCTTACAAGCATATGCCATGTTTGGTGGTATTATTTTATTGGGCATACTTTTTAAAAAAATCGTTTCCCGATTTTTAAGTCGGCTACTTTTTAAATTGTTTAAAAAATTTGCCGACGAGGTACGAATCGAAACTTTTGTAGCGCTATTGTTGAAACCTTTCGAGTTTTTTATCGGCGTTTCGTCGCTATATCTAGCCATTAACCAGTTAAAGCATCCGCTTGAAGTGGTTATCTTTCATTTTACGAAAGCAAAAGTTGTGGAAGATTTTACATTAGGCGAGTTTTTAGATAAGATTTTTCTTTTCTTCATTATCCTTTCGGTTTTCTGGATTTTTCTGCGAATAATTGATTTTGTGGCGCATGTATTTATGTATAAAGCTGCAAAATCAGAGAATAAGGCCGATGATCAGTTGGTGCCTTTCTTGAAAGAACTATTTAAGTTTTTCATCTATTTTATTGGCTTCTTTGTGTTATTGGGCTATGTTTTCGAAGTAAACGCATTAAGTTTAATTACTGGGCTGGGAATTGGAGGGATAGCGATTGCTTTAGCAGCCAAAGAAAGCTTAGAAAACCTTATTGGTTCGTTCACCATTTTTATAGATAAACCGTTTACTGTAGGTGATTTAGTAAAAGTTGATGGTGTAGAGGGTACGATTGAAAAAGTTGGATTTAGGAGTACTGTATTAAGAAGCACCGACAAAACCACTATCATTATTCCTAATAGAGCAATGATTGATGGGGTTTTGGAGAATTTAACACTGAGAAATTACCGACGAGTTAAATTTAACATTGCTATCACCTATGAAACAGACTCAGAAACCATAAAAAAAATTATCGCAGAGATTGGTAGTTTTCTAGCCACACACCCGCATACTTCCGATCATACGGTTACATTCGATAGCTTCGCTGACTCAGCTTTAAACATTCAAATTTTATACTTAGTGGAGAATATAGAATATAATGATTACCTAAAAATTAAAGAAGAAGTAAACTTTAAAATTATCGATTTCGTAAACCAGTACGGGTCTGAGTTTGCTTATCCAACGCAAAGAACAGTTAATTCAACTCTGCTAAAACCGTAATTCCACCTTTCACCACTTGATTGAGTGTTAAATTCACTTTGGTGCCAATTGGCAAGAAAATATCTACTCTTGAACCAAATTTAATAAAACCAAACTGCTCCGTTTGTACCGCTTCATCACCCTCTTTAATGTACCAAACAATGCGACGGGCTAGCGCCCCAGCAATTTGCCGGAATAAAATAAGTGTCCCATTTTTATGTTCAACCACCGTAGTGGTACGTTCGTTCTCGGTACTCGACTTCGGATTCCATGCGGCTAAATACTTTCCGGGATGATATTTGAA
Source organism: Pedobacter sp. (assembly GCA_014377775.1). Taxonomy (GTDB): domain Bacteria; phylum Bacteroidota; class Bacteroidia; order Sphingobacteriales; family Sphingobacteriaceae; genus Pedobacter. The sequence continues at coordinate 4,894 of JACMOW010000056.1, forward strand.
AAATTTCACTACCCCCGATATCGGGTTACGATTAATGTGTACATTAATGGGCGACATAAAAATGGAAACCTGCAAACGTTTATCTTTAAAATACTCGCCTTCTTCGGTTTCTTCAATTACCACTACTTTACCATCTGCAGGGCAAATCACTAAATTATCACCCTTGGTAAAAACCCGGCTAGGATTCCTAAAAAATTGTAAAACTGTGATAAATAAGGCAAAAGACAATAGGTAAACGAACCAACGAAGCCAAATAGTATCTCCAAATTTGTATTCTACTAAGGCATTAATTACAAAAATAAATAATATAGACAAGGCAATGGTGGTATAACCCTCTTTATGTATGGTCATTGAATGTTAATTTGATTTGCTGCAAAATTGGGAAAAAATATCGGTTTTTTATCGTTAAAATATACATTTTCATCCGATCAGCATTAGCACTATACCGCCCTATAAATATCCATTAAATTTCGGCCCAAATCGTTGTAATCTAGTCCGTAGCCTACTACAAACTCGTTCGGAATTTCAAAACCTATATAGGTTAATTCTGGAATTGGTGATTTTAACGATGCGGGCTTCAACAGTAAACTACAAACTTGAACAGAGGCGGGCTGTTGAGCTTTTACTTTTTCCAGGATATAATTTAACGTAAAACCCGTATCCACAATATCTTCAACAATAATTACATCCCTATCCTTTAAATCATCGGGCAAGCCAAAAGCTTCTTTAATTGTACCCGTGCTCGCTGCGCCTTGATAAGTTGCCACACGAATAAAGCCAATTTCGCAGGCAATGTCGATCTCTTTTAATAAATCGGCCATAAAAACAAAACTTCCGTTTAAAACACCTATTAATATTGGACAGCGATTTTCATAATCTACGTTGAGCTGAATACCGATCAAACGGGTCTTCTTACTAATGATTTCATTTTCTAAAAAAATCTCGAAATCTTTACCATCTACTTGAATTTTGTTCATGATGTTATAATTAAGCTTTTTTTTTCTTTAGCCCACTCCTTCTTGCCCATTTCTCCGCTGCTCACGACGTTCTTGTCTGATCTCTTTCTTCGTTTTCGAGGTGTCTGGTTTCACCGCAGGGCGGATAACTGTATCACCTTTAGAAGGAAACAGTCGATCAAAAAGCGTTTTACCCTTATCTTGTATTCCAGTTGGAGAAATTGACCCATCCTCATCGATATCAAGCGCTGCAGTATCGATAACAACCGAATCGGGCAGTAAGAACTGCCTTAAGCCCTCTCTTAAACGAACATCATAAAATCCGTAGCCACTCGTATCGGCATAGGTTAGTCCCCTTCTCGCCATGGTGTTGCCCATAAAATTAAAATATGGCAAAAGGTAAGTTTTTAAGCCCCCATCATTCATAAATTTGTACATCGCCGCTTTTGGTTTGGGTACAATATTGGCCAAGAAAATCCCTTCTCC
>JACMOW010000324.1 GCA_014377775.1 Pedobacter sp.
GCAAAATTATGTTATTTTGGGGAATAATAGCACAGAATATTTGATACAAAAAATGGACGTGAAAAAGTCGTTGTTTGATAATTTACAAACTTTCTTCGGTTTTGATAATTTTAAGGGTGATCAAGAACCGATAATCACAAACGTATTAGAAGGTAAAAACACGTTTGTAATTATGCCCACGGGTGGTGGAAAGTCCATATGCTATCAATTACCAGCTTTAATGAGTGAGGGTACAGCTATTGTAATTTCACCATTAATTGCACTAATGAAAAACCAAGTTGATCAGTTAAGAGCATTTGGTGGGAGTGATAGTATTGCCCATTTTCTAAATTCATCACTCAATAAAGCTGAAGTTACGCAAGTTAAAAGCGATTTACTAAGTGGTTATACTAAACTCCTCTATGTAGCTCCAGAATCTTTAGCCAAGCAAGAAAACATAGAATTTTTAAGGTTGTTAAAAATTTCTTTCGTTGCTGTTGATGAAGCGCACTGTATTTCAGAGTGGGGTCATGATTTTAGGCCTGAGTATAGAAAAATAAGGCAGGTGATTACAAGTTTGGGTGAAGAAATTCCCGTTATCGCCTTAACAGCAACCGCTACACCTAAGGTTCAACAAGATATTATAAAAAACCTACAAATGACGGATGCAACGTTGTTCAAATCTTCGTTTAATAGGCCAAATCTTTTTTATGAAATCAGACCTAAGAGGGATGTTATCAAAGAAATTATCAGATATATCAAATACAACACTGGTAAATCGGGCATTATTTATTGTTTAAGTCGTAAAAAAGTAGAAGAGGTAGCAGAAAGTCTCAATTTGAATGGAATAAAGGCCTTACCTTATCACGCCGGATTAGAGCCTAAAGTACGCGCCGATACACAAGACAGATTCTTGATGGAAGATGTTGAGGTTATTGTAGCTACCATAGCTTTTGGTATGGGAATAGATAAACCAGATGTTCGTTTTGTGATACACCACGATATCCCGAAAAGCATGGAAGGTTATTATCAGGAAACAGGTAGAGCGGGCCGTGATGGGGGCGAAGGTGTTTGTTTGGCATTTTATGCACAAAAGGATGTAGATAAACTGGCTAAGTTTATGAAAGATAAACCTGTATCTGAGCGCGAAATAGGTACTCAAATTTTAAAAGAAGTAATAGATTATTCCGAATCTGGCGTATGCAGAAGAAAACAAATACTTCATTATTTTGGAGAAAATTTTAATGAAACTGGCTGTAATGGCATGTGCGATAATTGTAAAAAACCAAAACAACATTTTGAAGCTGAACAGCAACTACTTATTTTCTTAAAGTTAATTCTTTCTACTGGTGAGAAATTTGATGATACTCATTTGTTAAATATTTTTATGGGTAGCGAAACTGCTCAAACGATAGCTTATGAACAAAATAAACTCCCAGAGTTTGGAATGGGTAAAAATGATGGCGAGATTTTATGGAAATCGCTGATTAGACAGGCTGTACTTAATAATTTTGTTTCTAAAGACGTTGATAGTTATGGTTTATTAAGATTAACCAATATTGGAAAAGATTTTATTGAAAATCCTTATAGTTTAAAATTTATTCTAAATGAACTGATAGAAGGTACATCAGATGATGATGACGATGATGTAAAACAAGGGTCAGGCGCCCTAGACACTCAGTTATTAGGTTTATTAAAAGATTTAAGAAAGAAAATATCGAAGCAAAAAAATGTACCTCCATTTGTAGTATTTCAAGATCCGTCATTAGAGGAAATGTGCACTCATTATCCAATATCCATGGACGAGTTGAAGCAAATTTCGGGTGTTGGCCATGGAAAAGCATTAAAATTCGGTAGTTCTTTTATCGAATTGATTAAGAAGTATGTTGAAGATAACGATATTGAGCGTCCAATTGATCTTGTTATCAAAACGCAAGCTAATAAATCAGCAATAAAAGTATCCATTATTCAAAATATAGATCGACAAATAGGTTTAGAAGACATTGCAAAGTCGAAAGGGATTACTTATGTTGAGATTTTAAAAGAAGTAGAAGCCATTGTAAATTCTGGCACAAAGCTTAATTTATCGTACTTTGTTGATGAAGTGATTGATGAAGATCGACAAGATGAAGTATTCGATTACTTTAAGGCAGCAGATACCGACTCGATTGATGAAGCTTTAAGCGATTTAGGAGAAAGTGATTATACCCGAGAAGAAATACAATTAATGCGTATTAAATTCATGTCGGAATTCGGAAACTAACCTTTCACCTCACATCTTTCATTTTACATAAAAAAATGCTAAATATAGATAAACTCAAACATCAGGATTCCAATAATTTCTTTTTAATGGCTGGCCCTTGCGCTATAGAGGGTGAAGATATAGCCTTACGCATAGCTGAAAGGATTATAACCATTACGGATAAGCTAAATATACCCTACATTTTTAAGGGTTCTTACCGCAAAGCTAACCGAAGTAAAGGAAGCTCATTTACTGGAATTGGTGATGAAAAAGCTTTGAAAATATTGGAGAAAATAGGAAAAACTTTTGATGTGCCAACGGTTACAGATATTCACGAAAGTCGAGAAGCTGAAATTGCTGCTACTTATGTTGATGTATTGCAGATCCCTGCATTTTTGTGTCGCCAAACCGATTTATTAATTGCTGCTGCACAAACTGGAAAAGTAGTAAACGTTAAGAAGGGTCAATTCCTTTCGGCAGGATCAATGAAATTTGCAGTGGATAAGATTATCGATTCTGGAAATAATAGAGTGATTTTAACCGATAGAGGAAATACATTTGGGTATCAAGATTTGATTGTAGATTATCGTGGCTTGCCAGAAATGCAAAGCTTTGGAGTGCCTGTAGTTATGGATTGTACACATTCATTACAACAACCCAATCAAAGTAATGGCGTAACGGGCGGTAAACCTGAATTAATTACAACTATTGCAAAAGCAGCCATAGCCGTAGGTGCTGATGGCTTATTCATAGAAACACATCCAGACCCAGCAAATGCAAAATCAGATGGTGCAAATATGCTCAATTTAACATTGCTGGAAGATTTATTAATTAAATTGGTTAGAATTAGACAAGCAGTGGTTTAAATGAAAAAAAATAA
>JACMOW010000057.1 GCA_014377775.1 Pedobacter sp.
ATTGAACGCACCTCAATACCCTGAGGGTTTGGTGATGAAGATGTATCCGAATAAATTATCAGGTAATGTAGATATCATTAACGGGCTTAACCACTATATCGGAATGAAAACCCTACACACCGAAGATTTTATTGAATTTACTATTCTGCCGTATATCATTATATTTTTTTCAATATGTTGTTTACTTATTGCACTGGTTCTCCATAAAAGAAAATGGCTCAACACTGTATTTATCCTGTTTATCCTATTTGGTATAATTGCCATGGCCGATTTTTGGCGTTGGGAATATAATTATGGTCACAATCTAAATCCGAATGCTGCAATCATAGTGCCTGGTATGGCTTATCAACCGCCTTTAATTGGATATAAAAAATTATTGAATTTTGGTGCTTATTCCGTACCAGATACTGGAGGGTTGATTTTTATTGGAGTAGGTTTATTATTGTTAACAGCTGTAATTATTGAATTTAGGAGAAACAAAACAACATGAATAAGTTAATTATCACTGTTGTTTTGTTTTTCCTATTTGGTTTAATGGCTTGTTCTGTTGAGCCGAAAAAAATTAATATTGGGAAAGATGCTTGTAGTTTTTGCAAAATGAGCATTGCTGATAACCGATTTGGTGCAGAAATACTAACAAAAAAGGGAAAGGTTTACTTATTTGATGATGTGCATTGCCTACTCGAGTTTATCAAAACAAATACCATTCAACAAAGTGACATTAAAGAAACCTATTTTGTTGGATTTGAAAATCCGCATGAGTTGATTGAAGCACCCAAAGCCTTTCTTTTAAAAAGTAATGAATTGCACTCGCCAATGGGGGGCAATATCGCTGGATTTACTGATCAAAATAAGCTTAGAGATGCTGCTGCTAAATTTAAGGGTGAAGCAATTACTTGGGAATCCTTACTAAAAACAAACAAATGAAAGGCGTATTTAAATTTTCTATTTTGATAGGCTTGCTCTTTTTTGTAGTATCAGCTAAAGGTAATATCCTTGAAGTTGGGATATCAAAACCTTTTAAAAAAATACAAAGTGCCATTGATGCTGCTAAAAATGGCGATACCATATTGGTAGAGGCAGGGATTTATAAAGAAAAAAATATCATCATTCAGAAATCAATTGTGTTAAAGGGAATTAATTTTCCCATACTGGATGGCGAAAATAAGTATGAAATTATATCAATAAAGGCACAATACGCTACAATAGATGGCTTTAAAATGCAGCATAGTGGAAGATCTGAAACGAGAGATATCGGCGCTATTATGATTTATGACAGTTATAAGGTGACTGCCATCAATAATATTTTAGACGACACCAATTTTGGTATTTATGTGCAGAATAGTAAAAGTTGCACCATAAAAAACAATTCAATTACCGCTTATGGTAAAAATGAGGTACAAAGTGGTAATGGCATTAGCTGTTGGAAAAGCGATAGCTTAATCATTATTGGAAATAAAATAAAGGGACACCGTGACGGTATTTACTTTGAATTTGTGACAAACTCTTTGGTGTGGAGAAATATTAGCACTAAAAACATTAGGTATGGCATACATTTTATGTTTTCCCATCATGATACTTACATTGGAAATGTTTTTGAAGAAAACGAATCCGGCGTAGCCGTAATGTATACGCAACACATACGTATGTATAATAATTTTTTTTTAAATAATTGGGGGGATGCGGCTTACGGAATCTTGTTAAAAGATATTTCAGACAGCGATATCTCTGGAAATTACTTTAGCAAAAATACGGTGGCCTTACACATGGAAGGCTGCAGTCGTATTAATTTATATAAAAATACTTTTTCTTTTAATGGTTGGGCAGTAAAAATACAGGCAAGCTGCGATAATAATGATTTTACTAAAAATAACTTCAGCAACAATACATTTGATATTGGTACAAATGGCTCACTTGTTCTTAACACATTTAACGGAAATTATTGGGATAAATATGAGGGTTATGATATTAACCGAGATAAAATTGGTGACGTGCCATACCATCCAGTAAGTATGTATGCCATGATTATTGATAGTAATCCTGCTGCACTTATGCTTTTTAGAAGCTTGATCGTTACGTTATTAGATAAAAGCGAAAAAATATTACCAAGTATCACGCCAGAAAATTTGAAAGACAATACTCCGGTAATGAGACGTTTAGCATTATGATAATTATAAAAGATCTCATTAAGCGATTTGGGGATTTAAAGGCTCTTTTTGGCGTTTCCCTAACGTTTTCAAATGGAGAATGTGTGGCTTTACTGGGCCCTAATGGAAGTGGAAAAACGACTTTAATTAAATCTATTCTCGGAATGGTAGTGCCAGACAGTGGTACAATCAGTTTTAATGAAGAAAGCATCAATGGTAATTGGATGTACCGGCAAAAGATAGGCTATATGCCACAAATTGGACATTACCCTGAAAACATGACCATTGCCAACATCATAGATATGATGAAAGACATTAGGAAGGGTAGCCACAACCACCATGATGAAGAGCTGATTAAAAGCTTTGGCTTACATACGATGCTACATAAAAAAATGAGAACATTATCTGGTGGTACCACACAAAAAGTAAGTGCAAGCCTTGCTTTTCTGTTTAACCCTGATGTTTTAATTTTGGATGAACCTACAGCCGGACTTGATCCACTTGCTTCGGAAATTCTGAAACAGAAAATTTTAAAAGAAAAAAAAAATGGAAAGCTTATTCTAATCACTTCTCACATACTAAGCGAGTTGGATGATTTAATTACGGAGGTAGCATATATGCAGGACGGTAATTTAGTGTTTCATAAAAAAATTGCTGCACTAAGGGAAGAAACAGGTGAGCAAAGGTTAGCAAAGGCAATTACTACCATAATGAAATTGGATCCTTCATGAATAAAATACTAAAATATGTAATTTTTGATATTGTTCAGAATAAAATAGTATTGCTCTATACTTTTTTTCTGCTCGTTTTATCGTTAAGTATATTTAGCCTTGAAAATAATTCGGCAAAGGGATTATTGAGTTTATTGAATATCGTTTTAATTATCGTTCCCTTAATCTGTATTATTTTTTCTACCATTTACATTTACAATAGCGCCGAATTTATAGAGCTTTTGGTGAGCCAGCCAGTAAAAAGAAAAACGATTTGGCTGAGTATTTTTTCCGGCTTATCTATTTCACTTTCTCTTGCATTTTTTGTTGGTGTGTGTATTCCCGTTTTAATTTATCATGCAGATACCACAGGAATGATGATGATGGCTACAGGACTTTTTTTAACCGTAGTTTTTGTTAGCATTGCTATGCTGGCAGCCGGCATAACACGCGATAAAGCAAAAGGGATAGGGCTTGCCATATTGTTTTGGTTATATTTCTCTCTGATTTTTGATGCACTGGTCTTGTTTTTTTTATTTCAGTTTCAGGATTACCCATTAGAAAAAGTAATGGTATTTTTAAGTTTCCTTAATCCAATAGATCTTGCACGCATCCAAATACTATTACAAATGGATATTTCTGCTCTAATGGGCTATACAGGTGCAGTTTTTCGTGAATTTTTTGGTACCTACACCGGTATAATTATTTCGTTTATAGGTTTAATTTGCTGGATTATAGTACCCCTTCTAATTTCCTTAAGTATATTTAAGCGAAAAGATTTGTAATTGTGCGATGATGTGCCTTGCATTAGCTTAATAAAAATTATTTGAAATCCATCGTAGATATACAATCGTTGTGACGCGTTTTGCAGATATTTCATTCAATTTTTCCTGAATTTCTAGTAGTTTTTGTTCACGTGTATTTAGTAAGAACAATGAGCTTTCGCCCATCTTAAATTTTACTTCTTCACCAGCCAGCAGTGCTGTGTTATTTTTTATCATTTCTTTATGAATTTTCACTTGCATTTCAAGATTGCTAAGTTCATTTCGGTAATTATTCCATTTCACGGTAACCAAATTAGTCTTGTCTAACTGTTCATATTTCGCTTCTTTTATCTTAATTTTGGCTAGACCATAGGCTGCCCTTTGTTTGGTAAAAGTAAGTGGCATGGTAAACGTAAAACCAAATTTTTGGTTATTTTGAATCCAATTTGTGTTCAAGTTGTTAAAGGGTTGCCGGCCAGAGTTGAGCAGGCCGAGATTAAAATTAAGCGTAGGCTTAATATCCTCTAGCTTTAACCTTCTTTCTACCTCCAACTGCGATATCTTTAAGCCATAATTTTTAACCTCAGGATTTGCAGCTGCAATAACTGCTGCTTCTGCATTCAGTAAGCTATCGGGTAAAATCAATGATAATACGCCTTGGTCTGGAACAGCATCAATTTTGGTGGGATCTGTTGGCGTGAGCTGATCTAACCATAGAAAGGCGACAAGATCATTTTTTTTATTTAAAAGTTGGGTACGATATTCCACTAGTTTTTGCTGCCTTGTTTGTAATAATGTGACCGCCTCTAAAGTGTCTATTGCGGGTCTATCGCCATTCTGTAATAGCTGTCTGGTTCCGTTTAATCGGTTCTGCGCCAATATTACTGCTTGTTCATACACCTTTGTATTCATCCAGGTATTGAGCCATGCTATATAAGTATTTGCAGCATTCATAAAAAGGTCGTTTAACATCTGCTGTTGCTCATTGGCGGCCATTTTTTGGTAAATGGAGGCTTGCTTAAGCGCTGCTCTGCGTTCGTCTATCAATAATCCCTTGCCTAAAGGAACACTTAAACCCAGAAAGGATAGTCCATTCTCGGGAACTTTATTTTCTGGATTAACATATTCTCCATTGTAAGATGTGTAGCTTCCCTTTAGGTCTATTCCGTACCAAAGTGGTAATTTCACCTCTGGTATAAGGTAATCATAGTAAGTTCGGCCATTAAATACCTTTTGCTCACGCATAATTTCTAACTTGGGATCAAAGCCACCGATGGCTTGTAGCCTTACGTAAAAAGCCTTTTCTTTATTCAAGTTAGCCTGTAGGGCAAGTGGGTGATATTTTTTAACCAAAGCCAAGTACGCATCAAGGTTTAATTTTTTTTCTTGCCCAGATAAGCCACTGAGTAACGATAGGTTGATAAAGAGCAGTATGATCAGTTTTTTCATTTTTTCTTTATAGCATCTCCCTTAGATAATGGATTGTAAAAATTAGGTGGAAATCCGTTAAGCTGTCGCCAAAGTTCATACCAAATGGATACATTGTTTAATAGGGCAATAACTTGGCAACCTGTTCCAAATCGTACGTTAACCGGCCACTTCTTATCAGTCTCGTCTGGTAGTACCCACACCTTAAATTTTCCAGATATATCTATCGTATTATCTATCGCTGCTACTCTTCCACTAAAGAGGCCATAGGAAGCCTCAGGCCAGCCAGAGAATATGATGGCGGGAAATCCATCGAATTGAATACGAACTAGTTGCCCTTTATTAATCAGTGGCATATCATTCGGATCAACTTCTATTTCTATTGCTTTTTGGATCTGTTTAGGTACAATTGTCAATAACTTTTCGCCATCCTTAACAGTTTCTCCAATTCCTGCTTTATCACTTTGTAACACTTGGCCATCTTGAGGAGCGATGATGTAATAGAAATTTTTACGTGCTTGATAATTGAAAAGCTGATTGCGTAGTTTTGAAACTTCTCCATCGCCAGTTGCCGCTTCTGAAAGGGAATTAAATCGTTCTCCCGAAATTTTAGAGATCTTTTCAACATAATCTTGTGAGGTACCAGAAAGGTCGAGGCGTAGGTTGATTAACTCGTTTTTGCTGGTATAGAATTTATTTTCTGTACTTATCTTTTTAGCGATTGCATCTTGATAATACTGTTGTCGCTGTTCATATTCGACAAGCGATTTTAGTCCTTGTTGATAAAGTTCTTGCTGCCTTTTTAGCTGCACATTAGCAATGTTAAACTGCCCAGCAGCAGCAGTCATGGCTATGCTATCTGATTGAATTTGAAGGGTATATTGTTTGATTTTATTTTTAAGCTGTGCTATTTTTAATTGCAGACTTTGCTCCATCGCTTTAATTTGCAACTCTGCGGTGCTCACTTTGTTTTTGTAGAACGCTGTAGCCGAATTCTTAGCGTTTAACTGTTCGCTGGTTCTTTGAACGAGTTCTGGATCCAAATATTCATCCTTAGTTTCCGAAATCTGCAACAGTGTATCTCCTTTGTTAACCATGGCACCATTTTGAATATGCCATTTTAAGATCCGACCAGGAATTAAACTATTTATTTGTTGCGGTCGTTGTTTAGGATCGAGGGTAGAAACATTTCCTCTAGAACGCACATTCTGTGTCCAAGGTAAAAATAAGGCCGCAATCAGTAAGCATACTATTGCTGCCATCCATTTGATTTTGCTGGTGTGGTGGGCTGGTGCCTTTGTTGCTTTAAAAGACTTGAATTGCGAGAAGCGAAGGGACTCACTATTTTTTTCTAAAAACATAATTCGGTTATATAATTTTTCCTTCTGATATGGTGATCACATTGTCGCAAGCCGATGTTAATTCTTCCAATTCGGATATTGCAATTAGGCTAAAACTCTTATCGTTAATCAGCTTATCCAATATACGTTGCCGGTATTGCTTTTCAATTCCCTGCCAACCGTTTTCCATGATCAAAAGCATTGGCTTTATTAGAAAACAACGAGCTATTAGTATTTTCTGAACCACATTATATGATAACTTTTGACCTTGGGGATCAAGAATTGTGTAATACCCATCTTTTTGAGCGCGTATAAAAGATTCCAATCCTACCATTTCGCACATTTCTATTATCTTTTCTGAGTTGATATTTTCGTTCCCTAAGGTAAGATTTTCTAAAAGTGTACCGTTAAACAACTCTTCCTGTGCAAAAAATACAGCTACACTAGAGCGCCAATCGTTAGCATTAATGTTATGGAGTGGTACACCATTAACGCGCACTTGTCCATTATATCCTGTATATAGCCCTGCTAAAATCCTAATTAATGTTGTCTTTCCCGATCCTTCTGTTCCTTTAATGCATATTTTTTCTCCTGCTTTAACATTAAATGAAACTCCGTCTAATATCATTTTTTGTGGGTAAAATGAAAAGCTAAGATCGCGGATCGTTAGGTTTAATCCATGTTTCATTTCAATAGACTGTGCAGTCATCGTGTTAGTTTCACTATCATGTGGTTTCTGTAATACATGGTCTAGTTTCTCTATGGCAGTAAGCACATCATAAACTGTTTCTAAGCTTATAATTAATTTTTCTACAGAGTTTAATACTGCTATAATAATGATTTCTGCAGCAATGAACTGCCCTAGGTTGATCTTTTGATCTAAAAACAACAAGGTTCCAATAATTAGCATCATTGCCGTGATCAGAACCTTGAAAGCGACTAGAGATCTATATTGAAAAGCCAATACTTCGAAGTGTGAACGTCTGGCTTTGAGGTAGCCTAGCGTAAGCTCATCTATTTTTTTCATGTGCAACTGATGAACTTGAAAAAACTTGAAAGTTTTAATTGCCCTAGACATTTCCTCTAACCAATTGGCTACCTTGTATTTATAGTCACTTTCTTCCATACTTGAAGTAAGGCCTTTTTCGCCACTCCAATAAATTACGATTAAGATGAACAATAGTAGGATTAATCCAAACACCGTAAATGTAGAATGATAAAAACTGAGTAGTAGCAAACCAAATATAATTTGAATAGAGGCGGTAGGGATATCGAGCAAAAGTTTTGATAAACCCTTTTGTAGACTAGTGGTATCAAAAAAACGGTTCACCAGTTCGGGTAAATAGTAGCTATCTATACTTATTAGATCAATTTTTGGTATCCGGTAGGCATAGGCAAATGTTAGGCGGGTAAATATCCGCTGCTGAATGTTTTCGGTAACGCGCATTTGCATAATCTGCATCACTCCGCTTGCTAAAACGCCCGCTACTACAAACGTGATTAGCACAACCAAAGAAGCGGATAATAATCCGCCGAATAATAATCCTATGATGGCCTGAATGCCTAAAGGAAGTGATAATTGGATGAGACCAGTTAATATTGCAAAAAAATAAATATAGCCTACTTCTTTTTTTTCCAAGTTAATAAGCTGGAAAAGTTTTTTAGAAGCGGTTTTGATCGAATAGCCAGTTGCTTTACTCACAATTACTACCTTTAAATCTAATCTCGATCGATCCTTCAACTTCTACCAGTTGATCATTTTCTGTTTCAAATGACAATAATTGCATGATGGATTTTCTTGTGTGGTCTAGTTCCAATATTTTCTGTTCTATTATATGTGCGTTTCCTTCGTTTCGTTCGGCAATCCTCATCAACTGTTGGTTGTGAAAAAGGATTTTAGTGTTATAAAAGCTAAGCACTATTAACCGTGCATCTGAAATGCTAAATGTACCCTCTATAAGTTTGAATATTTTACTATTTTCCATATAATTACGTTGTGTTTATGTTTGAATAATTTCAATTGATGATTTTAGGTTGACGTTATTTTCGTTGTATTTAATCAAATCACCTACTTCAAACAATTTTTTTTGCAGCTGTTTGATCTGATTTTCACGAGTTTTAAGGTCTTTTTCGTTAGCGTGCTCTTCGATTTTATTTTCATGAAATCTGATATTTACATGAATGATCTCAGTTATAATCTTCAAAGCATCTCTGCTACTAAATTGACCTTCGATTAGTTGAATGTTCATTTTGATGTTATTAATTGTGTTATTGACCTTGACCCAGTGAAAATCCTAGTTTTTCATCAAATGTATATAAGTTTTCAGTTTTAATGGTATCAAGCTGATTGGAGTTAGCATAAAATAACAATTCTATTATATCTTGTTTGGTTAAAAGCTTGCCTTCTAATGGTTTAAAACGGCATCGCCAATGATCTGTACAAAAAGTTTCGGAGAACCCTTCTGGCCATACTTTTATTCCTCTATTGGTAATCATCGATAGTTTAATATGATCCGTTTCGAGTATTTTTACTTTTTCGGCTAGTTCATCAGGACTATTACCTGTCCAATGTAAAAATATATCAACACCCACTAGTTCTTTTTTTAATGCTGGTTTTCTCTTATATTTTGGTAGAACTAATGCAGTGCTTCCAGTATAAGAAACTACATTTAAAAGTGATGGTTGATGATCAAGATTGGCTATTACCGCTCGTGCAAATTCGCTAGTTCCTACTTTTTTTCTACTATTTCCTTCTTTATAAATGTCGAAAGTATGGATACCTTCTTCTATTGTTTTTAACCAGGCATTTTGAATTTTTTCTGCAACTAGTGGCTGCCCAATGTGGTTTAACATCATAATAGCACCTTGTAGTAGTCCAGATGGGTTCGCTATATTTTGCCCAGCAATAAGGGGTGCCGAGCCATGAATTGCTTCAAACATTGCACATTCTTCACCTATGTTTGCTGAACCTGCTAGTCCTACAGAACCTGCAATCTGCGCGGCTACATCGCTCAAAATATCCCCATATAGGTTAGGCATTACAATCACATCAAAAGCTTCGGGCGTATCTGCTAGTTTCGCAGCGCCTATATCCACAATCCAATGTTCATTTTCTATTTCAGGGTATTCTTTTGCTACCTCGTCAAAAACATTATGAAATAATCCGTCTGTTTGTTTCATAATGTTATCCTTGGTAAAGCAAGTTACTTTTTTCCTGCCATACTGTTTGGCATATTCAAAAGCGTAGCGAACAATTTTCTCGCAACCTGGGCGACTGATTAGTTTTAAGCATTGTACAACCTCATCTGTTTGCTGATGCTCTATTCCAGCGTATAGATCTTCCTCGTTTTCACGAACAACTACGACATCCATTATTGGATGCTTGGTGCGCACAAAGGGATAGAGGCTTGTACAAGGCCTTACGTTTGCATAAAGACCTAGAAATTTACGTGTAGATACGTTAAGGCTTTTGTAACCACCGCCTTGCGGGGTAGTTATTGGCGCTTTAAGGAAAACCTTGTTCTCTCTAATCACATCCCATGATGATTTAGCAATGCCAGACGTATTACCAGAAAGGTAAACTTGTTCACCAACACTGATCTCATCAATCTCAATTTCTGCTCCTGCTGCCATAATTATAGACAATGTTGCATTCATAATTTCTGGTCCGATGCCATCTCCTTTTGCTACAGTAATTTTTTTCATGTCTTTTTAGGTTATTTTACCCGACAAAAATCTTATTCTTTATTTATATATTTTCATTTATATTTGCGATAGATATCATAAATTATTTTTATGCATTATACCCTACACCAACTTCAAATATTTTTGAAGATAACACAAACTAAAAGCATTACTAAGGCTGCGGAAGAAATGCATCTTACACAGCCTGCGGTATCTATCCAGCTTAAAAACTTGCAAGATCAGTTTGAGATACCATTAACAGAAGTGATAGGGAGGCAATTATACGTTACAGATTTTGGCTTGGAAATTGCGTTGGCTGTAGAAAAGATACTGGCTGAGGTCTATGCAATCAATTACAAG
>JACMOW010000325.1 GCA_014377775.1 Pedobacter sp.
GTGCATTAGAAATTTTAGAAATTGTGTATCATCAGAAAGTAAATCCAGTTTTTGAAAAAGAATTACGCATTTATTTAGAGATGAAAGCGGCAAATGAACCAGACCATGCCAAATTAATTACCGATGGTTTACATGTAATTGCCAACCCAGTAACACAGCTAATTACGATGGAAGATTAAAAAAATGAATATCATCATCACAGGGGCTAGCAGCGGCATCGGATTTGAAACTGCACTCGAATTCGCTTTAGATTCTAAGAATAAAGTAGTTTGCATCGCCAGATCGGCTGATAAGCTTCGCAAGCTTTTAGAAATTGCCAAAGGGATTAATCCAGATTGTACACTTTTACCGGTTGAATTTGATTTGGTAAACGATGATTATGCTGCTTTGGTTCCCTTCTTAACCGAGCGCTTGGGTACAGTTGATATCCTGATAAACAACGCAGGAAGTTTAATTAATAGGCCATTTACCGAAACTACCACTGCCGATTTTGCAGAAATGCTAGAGAGCAACGTAATGAGTCATTTTAAAATGATCCAGAACACCCTCCCTTTACTAAAAAGCGGCAGTCATATCGTAAATGTTGGGAGTATGGGTGGCTTTCAGGGAAGTGCAAAATTTGCTGGGCTCTCGGCCTACTCCGCCAGTAAAGCGGCGCTGCATACCTTAAGCGAATGCTTGGCTTATGAACTCGCCGAAACAGGTATAAAGGTAAACTGCTTGGCGCTAGGCTCAGCTCAAACGGAGATGCTAGAAGCCGCTTTCCCAGGTTATGAAAGTCCGGTATTGGCCTTCGAAATGGGAAAATATATTGCCGATTTTGCTAAAACAGGGCACAAATTTTTTAACGGCAAAGTATTGCCAGTTGCAGTAACAACTCCTTAATTCGAAATTTTTTCGTATCTTTGAGTATAAGTATGAAGAAAACACTTCTCCTTTTTTGTTTACTTTGTTTCTTTGCTTTTACTAGTAAAGCACAAGAAAACACGTCTTTAACGCAACAGTATCAGAAAATGATGGGAGGGAATCTACTAGATTTTGCGAAATCGATGATTGGCGTCCCCTATCGTTATGCATCGAGTAATCCCAATAAAGGATTTGATTGTTCGGGTTTTGTAAATTACGTTTTCCAAAATTTTGGCTTTAAAGTTCCACGCTCATCTCCAGAGTTTGCCCGTGCAGGTGTGCCTGTTAAATTAGGTGATGCTAAAGTGGGTGATGTTTTAATCTTTACCGGTAGCAATCCAAAAGTTCGAGAAATTGGTCATGTTGGCATTATTTCTTCTATTGAGGATGGAGAAATTAAGTTTATCCATTCGAGTTCTGGCAAAGCCCATGGCGTTACAATTACCAATTTAGATGGCTATTATAAAAGCCGTTTCATGAAAGCGGTAAGTATTATTGAGTAAGTTCTAACAGCACCACCTTTAACGCATCTTCTACATTTCCAACCGCTAAAAACTGATGCGCCAATTCATGCAATTCGCGCTCCCTGTTGTGGGCATCGCCTATGGTGGCATCTAAAATCTCTTTCACCTTGCTATTCCCTTGCATCGCATCAATTTCTTCAGGCGTTGGTAAATTTTCTATATTACCTAGCATACCTAAATCATTTCCTGTTAAAACGGTCGAATTTCTCACCGAAGCGGGTAAAGCATCAACGCCAATACCCAATGTAGTTAACGGTTTTGCCACTTTAAACAAATTTTCGGGTGTTACCCTGCAATACCAGTCGCCACCCAAGCGCGCCACTAAATCAATTTTTGCCTGATCTATTTTGCCTTCTGAATCTAAAATTTCTTCTTTAATGTGGATAAGTTTAATCTCAGCCAAAACTAAATTTCCAGCACCGTTTTTATCCCCCAAAGGGATAACTTGGGTAACGATACACTCTAACTGAACTGGTGCTTCTGCAACGCGCGGTGGTTTAACCAATTGGGATGGAAGCATGGTAAAGCCTGCCTTTTCAAATTCATTTACGCCTTTTCCATATTCTGTACTGGCCAAACTCGTTTGCTGCACCATGGCATAATCAACAATGTTGATGACACACTCTTTAACTACGAGTACATTTTCTAAGGTATGCTTAGTGGTATTATCGCGCACTCGCCTTGCAGGCGAAAAAATACAAACCGGCGGATTGGTACTAAACAAATTAAAGAAACTAAACGGACTTAAATTAATATTTCCAGCAGCATCAATGGTAGACGCAAAACAAATTGGCCGTGGCGCAATGGCATATTGCAGATAATTTTGAAGTTGTACCGGCGTAAGATCTGAAGTGTTAAGGGTGAGCATATTTAATTAAGACTTCTTCAGCGCTAAAATCGAAAAATCCGTATCTACCTTGGTAATAATATTCGTTAAAACCCCTAATCCGGTAATTTCCATTTCAACATCATCTCCAGGTTGTAGCCATTGTGGCGTATAACTTGGGTCGTTTAATAAACCCGTTCCATTGAGTTCCAAAAAGCAACCTGTACCTACCGTTCCAGAGCCAATTACATCACCAGGTAAAATATCTACACCATAAGCACAACGCTCTATAATTTCGGCAAATGTCCAATCCATATCTGCCATATTTCCGGCCGAAACTTCTTTTCCATTTACCCGGCAAGTCATTTTTAAGTTATAAGCATTCCCTACATGATTTGATTTTGCATCCACTTTAAAAGCTTCCAATTCATCAGGTGTAACCAACCATGGGCCAATTACAGTTGAGAAATCTTTTCCTTTTGCTGGACCTAAATTTAACAACATCTCTTCCATTTGTAGGGTTCTCGCGCTCATATCATTCATAATCATGTAACCAGCAATGTATTCATCCGCCTCTGCAGCCTTAATGTTCCTGCCTTTTTTGCCAATTACCACTGCAACTTCCAATTCAAAGTCGAGCTTTTGAAAATGATCGGGCATACATTCAATCTCGCCCGGGCCTGCTATGGCATTGTGATTGGTGAAATAAAAGATGGGATATTGATCAAACTCGGCGATCATGTCTACTTTTCGGTTTCGCCTAGCCGCAGCTACATGCTGACGAAAAGCATATCCATCTCTGCACGAAGTGGGATGAGGAACGGGTGCTAAAAGCTCGTAAAAAATCTCTTCTTTCGGCTTCAACGTACCGTCAAGAATATCCTGATTAATCTTTTTTGCGCGCTCCATCAAAGCATCTCCTCCCTGTAAAAAAGCATTCATCTCATCTGGAATAAGCTTATTACATGAATTCAAATTATAGATATGACCATTCACAAACACACCTAAGTGTTCTCTATCTTCTGTTTTATAGGAAACAATCTTCATACACAACTTGGTTTATGGGTTCAAAGCTAAAAAAATAATTGGAGCTCCACTAGGCTTAGCTAGAATAATTAAATTTGAATATAGCGATAAAAAAGTATAATTTAGCACCTACAATGATTAGCCACGTGACCTATGCTTTCTAAAATCATTTTCGCGCAATATTCTTAGTCGAAACCTTATTTTATTTGCAATACTAGAAACGTTTTTACATTCTTTTCGTTATCATTAAATACTAACCAAATTACCTAAGGCTATGCCCATATACCATACATTAGGAACCATTCCTCCCAAAAGACACACGGTTTTTCGTAAACCAGATGGCAATTTATATGCCGAAGAACTGGTTTCTACAGAAGGTTTCTCAAGTTTATACTCCTTGGTTTACCATTGTCACCCACCTACCATCGTTAAATCTTTGGGAGAACCTTATAGTGTTGAACCAAAAATTGCACGAGAAAAGCATTTACGCCATACCAGCTTAATCGGTTTTAACATTAAGCCTGAAGATGACTACCTAAAAAGCCGAAAACCCGTGCTAGTAAATAGCGATTTACACATATCGCTAGCTGCACCAAAAAAATCGATGACCGATTACTTTTATAAAAATAGTCAGGCCGATGAGGTAATTTTTATCCACCAAGGTTCTGGAATCTTAAAAACGGGTTTCGGAAAGATAAAATTTGCTTATGGCGACTATTTAGTAATCCCTCGTGGTACCATTTATCAATTAACATTTAACGACGAGAATAATCGATTATTTATTGTAGAAAGTTTTAGTCCTATTCGTACACCAAAACGGTATCGTAATGCATTTGGACAATTGGAAGAACATTCACCATTTTGTGAGCGAGACATTAGAAGACCCGCAGACTTAGAAACCATAGATGAATTTGGAGATTTCAAAGTGTTAATTAAAAAGCAGGGCATCATATATCCTTATACCTACGGCACACATCCCTTTGATTTTGTGGGTTGGGATGGATTTCATTACCCATGGGCATTTTCGATCCACGACTTTGAGCCCATAACCGGCCGACTACATCAGCCCCCTCCTGTTCATCAAACTTTTGAAGGTCATAATTTTGTGATTTGCTCTTTTGTGCCGCGTAAATACGATTATCATCCACTGTCTATTCCCGCACCGTATAACCACAGCAATGTAGATAGTGATGAGGTTTTATATTACGTGGATGGCGATTTTATGAGCCGTAAAAGTGTAGTTAAAGGACAAATTACCTTACATCCCGGAGGAATACCACACGGGCCACATCCTGGAACAGTTGAAAAATCAATCGGAAAAGAAAAAACTGAAGAATTAGCCGTAATGATTGATCCATTTAGGCCCTTAATGCTTACGCAAGATGCAGTAGATATTGAGGACGAAAGCTACCATACTAGTTGGCAAATTAATGTGGAATAAAGCTAGGATTTACCAGGATTATAGGATGTATTAGTATTATTGGATTAACGAGTATTTTAAATTAACGATTACAATATTTAAACACTACAACATGAGTACGCAGACCTTTGCAGAAAAAATAGCTAAAGCACCCGATTTTCTTCCAATTAATGGAACAGATTATATTGAATTTTATGTGGGAAATGCGAAACAGGCAGCTCATTATTATAAAACAGCATTCGGATTTCAATCATTAGCGTATGCCGGACCTGAAACTGGCGTTCGGGATAGGGCTTCTTATGTTTTAAAACAAGGTAAAATTCGTTTAATTTTAACAACAGCATTAAAATCTGAACATCCAATTGCCGAGCATGTAAAAAAACATGGCGATGGTGTTAAAATTTTAGCGCTTTGGGTTGATGATGCTTACAGTGCTTTTGAAGAAACGACTAAAAGAGGTGCAAAACCTTATTTAGCGCCTCAAACGTTGACCGATGAACACGGTGAAGTTAAAATGTCGGGGATTTATACCTATGGCGAAACCATCCATATGTTTATTGAGCGCAAAAATTATGCTGGAACTTTTATGCCGGGCTATCGACCATGGGTGAGCGATTATAACCCAGTAGATGCGGGATTACTTTACATTGATCATTGTGTTGGCAATGTGGGTTGGAATAGGATGAACGAAACGGTGAAATGGTATGAGGAGGTGATGGGCTTTGTAAATATTTTATCGTTTGATGATAAGCAAATTAATACCGAATATTCTGCTTTAATGAGTAAAGTGATGAGTAATGGCAATGGTTTTTCTAAATTTCCAATTAACGAACCTGCTGAGGGCAAGAAAAAATCGCAAATCGAAGAATATTTAGAATTTTATGAAGGCGAAGGCGTTCAGCACATTGCAGTAGCCACAAAAGATATCGTTAAAAGCGTAAATGAATTAAAAGCACGTGGAGTAGAATTTTTAAGTCCACCCCCCGAAGCCTATTACGAAATGATGCCTACCCGTGTAGGTGTAATTGACGAAGAAATTGAACTGTTAAAAAGCTTAGGCATATTGGTAGACTGTGATGAAGAGGGCTATTTGCTCCAAATATTTACCAAACCTGTTGAAGACAGACCAACGCTCTTCTTTGAAATTATTCAACGTAAAGGTGCTCAATCATTCGGTGCTGGGAATTTTAAAGCGCTATTTGAGTCGCTCGAAAGAGAGCAAGAATTAAGAGGGAATTTGTAGCAATTAACAATGACCCAAAGCGTAATAAATAATCACAAAAATTATAATGGTCGATAAACAACCGCCACCTAATTTTTTTGCACTATATCCTGCTATAATGGTTCTGAAAAAATTATTCATAACTAATGATTTTAAGTACAACCAATAATAAAGCGAAAAGTTTATAATTAACAATCAAAAAACGATATTGATTAATTTTATTAATTTTGAGCTCGGTTAAGCCTAAAAAATGTACGCTATCACAATAAACAGATCTAAATTATTTTTTACACACTTAAAGATTGCTTTTAAGCTATTTCAAAAAAATGATCCATTGCGTTTGGCGGGTGCAACAGCTTTTTTTGCAAATTTTGCACTTCCACCCATCTTATTGATCTTAATTAGATTATTTGGCTTTTTTGTAGACCGAAAAACCTTTGCCACACGACTTTTTGATCGTTTATCGGGCATTTTAGATGACACCAGTATTATTCAAATCAGAGACATATTAAAAAATATAAGGGGCGTTGACTCTAACTGGTGGGCTACAATACTAAGCTTTGTATTTTTTGTATTTGTTGCTACAACGTTATTTAGTGTAATTAAAAGGGCTTTAGATCAGATTTGGAGCATCGGTTTAAACGAAAAAATGGGAATTCTCTTTAGTCTAAAATTAAGAGGGCGATCGATGATTATCATTTTATTGGCAGGAATATTATTTTTTGTTGGCTTACTAACCGATAGTATACAGGCATTTATTGGGGTTTACCTCAACCCTGCAGCACCTACTTTTGGAAAAATTTTCTTATCCATTTTGAATCAAATTCTTTTTATTGCCATTGTAACTACTTGGTTTGCCGTTTTATTCCGATTTTTAACCAATGGCAGACCAAACTGGAGGGTGGCGATAAAAGGAGGCTTGTTAACCGGTATCTTATTTACTTTAGGCAAATTTATTTTACGAATTATGTTACCTCTAAGTAACATAGGCAATGTTTATGGCGCTTCAGGCTCAATTGTATTAATTATGCTTTTTGTTTTTTATTCTTCGCTTATCTTTTATTTTGGGGCTTGTTTTGTTAAAGTACTTAGTGATACCGGTAACAAACAAATAAGGCCCATAAAAGGAGCATTTTTATATGAACTAAAAGAGATAGAGAAATAAAATCAATTGTTACGTAAATCGATTTGCTCAAATCCTTGCATTTCGAAAATTGCAAGCTTACTCAAAATGTTGATATGAAGGACTCCAAAAAAATTGAAAATTCCATTTTTTCCTTTACCTTCAATACAAATAGTTTCTTTTAAGGTTTCCTGCTGTGCTAAATTTTGGTCATTCAATAGTACATTTTCGTCCTGAATAATAACATCATTTGCTTCAATTGAAAATTCTTTCAAGAGCGCTAAAAAGCTTTGGCCATTTAGAAGTAGTTCTTTGATATTCATTTGGTTTAGGATTTAATTGACAAAAATTATATATCAAATGTTAAGCCAAAAAAAGGAAATGGGAAATAGGTATAATGCCTAACAATCCAATCCATTTCTATTACCTATTTCCATTTAATATTACCCATTTCTTATTTACTATTACCTGTTCCTATTTCCAAAATACTCAAATACCTAAAAAATCCTAAATCCCACTCCTATTGTATACAAATTTAATTTTGTAGTTGGATAGCCGCCTGCTGAATTTATTTGAGATAATCCCGACTCGTATCTTCCATCAATATTTAATTTTCCGATGTCTAACCCAACTCCAAATTGCCAAGCCAATGCTTTATCTTTAAAATTGCCATTAAACGCCGAGGAGGCAGCCTGACCAAAATTTTGTTTTTCATCTAATATAAAAGTGAATACTGGCCCTGTATTTAAACGTACGCCAAAGCCTGCTGCACCTATTTTAGTCCCAATTAATATCGGAACATCTAAACTTGTAAATTTCACGCTATTTTCTTGTCCACTTGCAGTAACTAAGCTTGAATTTTTGCCAGATAAATATAATTCTGGCTGTAAGTGTATTCCAGCCCCACCAATTCTAGCCCAAATACCTCCATAATACCCCCCCTTATTATCACTACTAAAGGTGTCTTTTGTTTTAAATTTTGCTAAATTCATTCCGCCTTTAACGCCCAATTGAAAAGTTGGTAATGCCTGACTAAAGGCATAAAAGCTCAATAAGAGGAATACGAATAATAATGTGATCTTTTTCATAATTGTTTTTTATTTAAAAATAAGTATATTTTCATTTGAAAGCTAAATTATGTAGTTTTATAGTCTGCCGAACGAAATTCATAATTATCTTGATTAGCTATATAACCGCTCTGTAATGAATTTTACGTTCAATATTTATGCCATCCTTTTATTAATCTTTGGTTCGATTACGCTTGCATTGGCATTTTTCATTTACAAAAAGGGCGGGAATGCAGTCCGTTGGTTTAGTTTAATGATGCTTTCGAATTCCATTTGGTCTGTAGCCTATGCTTTTGAATTGGCGAGTAGCGATATTTCACAGATTAAAGCTTTATTAAATATCGAATATATTGGTATTGCAACTTTGCCGCTTAATTGGTTTTTATTTTGTTTACACTTTAGCGGGAAAGAATGTTGGTATAAAAAACCAGTAAATCTAATCTTGATACTCATTTTTCCAATTATCACCATTTTAATGGTCTGGACAAATTCGTATCATCATTTGCATTATGCAAGTTATAAAATGGCTACAGATGCGCCATTCCCAATGATTGATCTCACGCCAGGTATATGGTATCGAATATTTACCATATACTTTTATTTAATTATGGCTAGCGGTTGCTTTTTGCTGTGGATGAAATTTCGAAAATCTGATCCCATTTTCAGGAAACAGAACTACAGTTTAATTATAGCTGCCGCAATACCATGGATCGCAAATATTACCTATCTAACAGGCATCAGACCCCTTGGATATGTTGATGTAACGCCTTTTGCTTATGTTATCACTTGTTTTATCATCTTAACTGGGATCTATAAATTTAAACTTTTTGATATTATTCCCCTGGCAAGAGAAAAAGTATTGGAGCTGATGCAAGATGGTTTCTTTGTGCTGGATAAAGACTACAGAATTATCGACTATAATCAATCTATAAAAAGATATATCAATTACACAGACGGAACTAAGTTGATAGGTACAACTTTGGAAAGATTTTTTCCAAATCAGCCCAGTTTTTTAAACATTTTAAAAACGTACAAGGCAGGCAAAGTTGAAATGGAGGTAGTGGTTAATGAAATTACACTTTATTTAGAGGCCGATGTCATTTTTTTAAATGGCAACAAAATGAATAACGATTTCATCATCATTAAACTCCAAGATCTAACTGCTTATAAGACAGAGGCAATTCGCACCAAAGAACAAGCAATAGAGTTAGAACGTTTGAATCAACTTAAAGATAGAATATTCTCCATCATTGCCCACGATTTGAGGGGGCCTTTGGTTAATCTTTCGGAAGTTTTAAAAATGATTACGAATGATCAAATCAGCATTGAGGAGTTCAAGGGTATCGCCCCCACGTTAAGCAAGGACATTATTTACACTACAGACCTATTAGAAAACATTTTACACTGGTCGAGAAGCCAATTAAAAGGTTATGGAATTAATAAGGAAGTTTTCGATCTTCGAAATTTAATTATCAATGAGATCAACTACCATTTACCAGGAGCTAATCTTAAGAAAATTAAAATTATTCATGATGTGTTTCCTGGACAAATGGCTTATGCCGATATGTTGATGATACAAATCGTAGTTCGAAATATTTTAAACAACGCGATTAAATTTTGCAGCCAAGATTGCGAAATTCATATTACCGCTGCCTACCAAGACCAAAATAAAATACTTGTTTGTATTCAAGATGATGGTATTGGCATCAAAGAAAGCGTGCTAAAAAGACTTTTCAAAGACGAGAATATCACCACAAGAGGTACACTAAATGAAAAGGGAACTGGCCTCGGACTATTGGTTTGCAAAGACTTTATGCAGCGCAATGATGGCGATGTTACTGTAACTAGCACCGAAGGAAAAGGTACTAAATTTTGTATCACCATGCCGATTGGAGACATTTAGTAATCTACTGCCCAGTTACTTCATTAATGGCTTGCTGCTCCTTTAAAGAGTCAACATTATTCTTGTTGCCAAAATTTTGTGTTTTCTCCTCAAAATAAGCCAATATATCCGTAATGGTGTCTAAATTATCGGCAACTCTTTGATGCATATCTGGCAAATCCTTGTCTAATTTTTTATCGCTTAGCTCGATATTATCGACCTCAATTTTACCTATTTTCTGAATAATTGCTTGTTGCGAATGCTGTAAGTCTACCAATTCTCTTACAATCTTTTCCATTAACTCAAACTTTTTTAACGTATCCATAACTGATTAATTAAATTTCAACTAGATAACCATTGGTTAAGCTAAAAGTTTTAAAAAGGGTGTGAATTTTGAAATTAAAAAAATAACTACTACTTTAGTTAAAAATAATGTAGTATGAAAAAGTTCTTTACAATCATCTTATTCTCTATTTTTTATCATCATATTCAAGCTCAAAATTCAATTAATTACGATAGGGAAAAATTATTAGAATATTATCAATCACAGCGCTACGCTGATGCTGCACAATATTTACAAACTATTTATTCAGAAAATACGCAAGATAGTAAAGCGCTAAATCAGATTGCCTATTGCTTTATGATGGCTGGTAAATTGGCGGAGGCTGAAAAAAATTATCTGAAAATAATTAGCCAACAACCCAACTCCCTTCCAGTGCTTTTTAGTTTAGCCAATATTAATTTAAGAAGAGGGAATGATGTAAAGGCAAGATCGTACTACCAAAGTATAATAAAGCTTGATAGTACAAATTTTAATGCCTATAAACAGTTGGCTGGGTTGTACACAAACGATATCGATAGCCAAAAAGTTATCTACTTAGTTAAAGCGAATCAAATTAATCCGATCGAAGCCGATGTAGCCCTAGATTTGGCAAAAGCCTACCAAAAACAAAAAAAATATGAACCTGCCTATCAAATTCTTGCAAAAGCAATTGAAGCAGATACTGGTCACCTCATTTTGCAACAAGCCAAATTGCCAATCGCCATACAGCTCAAAAAATACAAAGAAGTAATTGCAACTGGCGAAAAGCTTTTAACCGAGGGAGCAGATGGAAATGTAGTTAAAGATGTAGGCATGGCTTACTATTACCTTAAAAATTACGAAAAAGCAATTATTTATTTCAAAATGTTAGAAGCTACATCTGCACAAAATGAAGGTTCACTCTATTTTACTTCTATAAGTTATCGAAATTTAAATAAGCATAAATTAGCCGCCGAATATGCAAAAAAAACCATTCAAGAGGGCATATCGCCAAATACATCCAGCTATTACCTCTTGCTTGGCGGTATTTATGAA
>JACMOW010000058.1 GCA_014377775.1 Pedobacter sp.
GCCGAAGTATTAAATGAGCTTAACCACCATTCTGAATATGGAAAAATTGTAGTTACTTACCCCGAGGCGCTAGCCGAAAAGGTAATTGATCGCTCTATTTTAGAGAAAAATACCTTAGAAATTAGTGTTGGCATAAATCTCGGCATCGATTTTATAAATGAGTTTTTATTCGAATATGATTTTGAACGTGCCGATTTTGTGTATGAGCCTGGTCAATTCTCTATCCGTGGCGGCATAGTCGATATTTTTTCATTCTCGCACGAACTGCCGTATCGAATTGAGTTTTTTGGCGATACCATAGAAACAATTAGAACTTTTGAGATAGAAAGTCAGCTCTCAGTTGATGAGGTAAAAAGCTTTACCATTGTACCAAATGTGCAGGCCAAATTCTTAACCGAAAATAACATTAGCCTGTTAGATTATATCGAAAAAGACACCCAGCTGTGGTTTAAAGATGTTGAATTTACCCTTGATGTGGTAAAAAGCGGATATAAAAAAGCGGTTGAGCTTTGGAAAGCTTTAGGCATGGTTGATAAACAACAGAACCCAAACTGGTTAGATCCTAAATTTTCGTTTACCGACGAAAAAATGCTAGGTGATCTCTTTCAGGATTTCAGTGTAATTGAATTTGGAAAACAGTTTTTTTACCAAACCGACTCCGTTTTTAATTTTGAAACCAAGCCTCAACCCTCTTTTAACAAAGATTTCGATTTACTAATTAAAAATCTAAAAGAGAACGAAAACCTCGGCATCCATAATTTTATTTTTACCAACTCTACCAAGCAAACTGAGCGCCTATACGCTATTTTAGACGATATTGATAAAACGGCAAAGTTTACACCTGTAAATATACCGCTACGCGAGGGCTTTGTAGATCCTAAACAGAAGGTTGCGTTTTACACCGACCATCAGATTTTTGATCGTTTTTATAAGTACCAGTTAAAAAAAGGATATCAACGCAGTCAGGCCATTACCTTAAAAGATTTAAGAGAGCTTAAACCTGGCGATTTTGTGACCCATATTGATCATGGCATTGGAAAATATGCGGGCCTCGAGAAAGTGGAAGTAAATGGCAAAACGCAAGAAATGATCCGCTTGGTATATGCAGATAACGATTTGTTATACGTTAACATTAACTCGTTAAATCGCATTGCCAAATTTAGCGGGAAAGATGGTACGCAACCCAAAATGAATAAATTAGGCTCCGAAGCCTGGGACAAGCTTAAGAAAACTACAAAAAAAAAAGTTAAAGACATTGCCCGCGATCTGATTAAGCTTTACGCCATGCGGAAAACACAGGTGGGTACGGCATTTAGTCCAGATGGCTATTTGGAAACCGAACTTGAAGCTTCGTTTATTTATGAAGATACGCCAGATCAAGTAAAGGCAACGGCCGATGTGAAAAAAGACATGGAGGCTCCATATCCTATGGATCGTTTGGTTTGTGGCGACGTAGGTTTTGGGAAAACAGAGATTGCAATTCGTGCTGCTTTTAAAGCTGTAGCCAACGGGAAACAAGCCGCCATTTTAGTGCCTACCACCATTTTGGCCTTACAACATTTTAAAACTTTCTCTTCTCGCTTAAAAGAATTTCCGTGTACAGTCGACTATATCAATCGATTTAAAACCAGCAAACAAATCAAAGAAACGCTAGAAAAGTTAGCACAAGGAAAAGTAGATATTGTAATTGGCACCCATCGCTTATTAAGCAAGGATGTAAAATTTAAAGACTTAGGCATCATGATTATTGATGAGGAACAAAAATTTGGGGTTGCCGCAAAAGAAAAATTACGCGCCTTACGTATAAATGTAGATACGCTAACCCTAACCGCCACGCCTATTCCACGAACCTTACATTTTTCGCTAATGGGCGCTCGAGATTTGTCCATTATGAGTACACCCCCGCCAAATAGGCAGGCCGTAAATACAGAATTACATGTTTTTAATGATAAACTAATTCAGGAGGCGGTGCAGTTTGAGTTAGACAGAGGCGGACAAGTTTTCTTTATCCACAACCGTGTAAATGACTTAAAGCAACTCGGTGGCTTAATACAAAGTTTAGTGCCCAAAGCCAGAATTGGCATTGCGCATGGGCAGTTAGATGGCGATCAACTTGAAGATGTAATGCTTGATTTTATAAATGGCGAAAAAGATGTGTTGGTAGCTACTACCATTATTGAAGCGGGATTAGATATACCGAATGCCAATACCATTATTATTAACCATGCGCACATGTTTGGTTTGAGCGATTTGCACCAAATGCGCGGCAGGGTAGGTCGCTCCAATAAAAAAGCCTTCTGTTATTTGTTAAGCCTACCTTTATCTACGCTCACCAACGAAGCACGCAAGCGTTTAAGCGCCATCGAAGAGTTTTCTGATTTGGGCAGCGGCTTTAACATCGCCATGCGCGATTTGGACATTAGGGGAAGTGGTAATTTATTAGGTGGCGAGCAAAGTGGTTTTATTGCCGAAATTGGCTTCGAGATGTACAATAAAATTCTGGATGAAGCAATTCAAGAGCTAAAAGATGCCGAGTTTAAAGATTTGTTTAAAGACGAGCCGCAACGTGCTTTTGTGAATTTTACACAGGTTGATACCGATTTAGAACTGCACATCCCTGATGATTATGTGACGAGTATTACCGAACGCTACAATTTATATACCGAACTTTCGAAACTTGAAAACGAGCAAGAATTAATTGCTTTTGAGCAAGAATTAAGAGATCGTTTTGGCCCAGTACCGCAGCCAGTTAAAGCCATGCTTAAAGTATTACGCCTACAATGGGTGGGTAAACGTTTAGGATTTGAAAAATTAAGTTTTAAGAAGAACATATTAAGAGGCTACTTTATTAGCGATAAGCAATCGAGATTTTTCGATTCGGAGGTGTTTAATCGTATCTTGGCTTTTGCGCAACAACATCCACGTTTGTGTAACTTAAAAGAAATAAAAGATAGCCTTCGCATTGCGTTTGATAACATTAATAATGTTGATGAAGCGATAGAGATGCTAGAATTGATTTAATTATGGATCCTCAATTACTGCTCGAATTAATTAAAATGAAAATGCCATTTGGCAAATACAAAGGATGGATAATTTCTTCCTTACCCGAATCGTATTTAGTCTGGTTTCATTCGCAAGGTTTTCCGCCGGGTCGGTTAGGCAGTTTATTAGCCACCATGTATGAGATTAAATTAAATGGGTTGGAATATTTATTGCAACCGCTGAAAAAATAATTACTTTTCTTCCTTCCATTCGGTAAAGCTTTGCGTAATTGCTGCCTTAAAAGTTTCGATTGGCTGGGCGCCAGACAAAGCATATTTCTTATCGAATACAAAATAAGGTACGCCTTTAATGCCTATTTGCTGGCTCTCATAAACATCGTATTGCACGGCTTCGGCATAATCATCTCCAGCTAGGGCGTTATCTATTTCTAGTTTTACAAGACCTAAGGCTTGGCCAATGGCCAATAATACTTGTTTATTTGCAATATCCTTTCCCTCCATAAAGTGGGCATGAAATAGTGCTTCTTCGCCTTCGTTTTGTAATCCTTTGGCTTTGGCGAAATGAAGAAACCGATGCGCATCGAAAGAATTTGCCGGCACACTACGCTCAAGATCGAGCGCTAAGCCAGCATTGCTTGCCATTTCGAGCACATTGCCCGTTAATTGCTTAGCTTGCTCTACCGTCATCCCTTTGGCGCGAGCCAAATAATCGTAAAGACTCTCGTTACTGGTGTTATGATATTCTGGATTAAGCTGATAGCTTTTCCATTCGATTTCAATTTCGTTGCTAAAAGGCAAGGTTTCCAATGCTCCTTCAAGGTGCCTTTTGCCAATGTAGCAAAATGGACACATCACGTCCGACCAGATTTCAATTTTCATGAAGTAAAGATACGCTCTTTTGCGAATTAGAATTATTTGTACAACTGATTAAACATCCATTTAAAGGTACCATGCGTTTGTGCCCGAAATGTAATTTCTGGTCCGAAGGCAAAAACTTTCCCTTTCCCATAATTCGCTTCAAACGCCACTATTCCATCTTGTAAATAACTTTGGCCCCAAGCCCAACCACTACGTAATGGCGTTGCGTTGGCAAACCAAGCTAACGGCTTAATTTGTCCCGCCGATACAGCATTTGGATTTAGCTTAAACACCGGGCTGTTATCAAAATAAACATCGGTTGCCGCATCTAACCCCCAGTTTGCAGACTGCGTTTTATCAACTGTTACGCTCAAAACGCTTCCTGGCACATAGTATTTTGTTGCTGGCAATCTTTTTTCGGTTCCATCAATCATTTCTACCATTGCGTTGCGAACAGGTAAATTCAAGTGCGCAGCAATATTAGTTGAAGTTCCAATGGCCACAATCTCTCCGCCTTCTTCTAAAAATGCTTTCAATTGTGGGGTTGATTTATCTTGTGTTATTCTGCCTAAACGTGCTTTATACTCTTCAGGAATATTCAATTCGGCAGGTTGACCTCCACTGGTTTCAGTGTTCGTGCTATAAGCAGGAATCGACCCATCAACAAAAATAATCACATCATATTTCTCCTTTAACTTACCAGCGTCAATATTTGGAGCGTAAATCACGGTAGCATCAAAATGGTATTGCTCCATAATAAAACGAATCCAGCCCGAATCCATCGAGCCTCCGTAAGTATCCCAAAGCGCAATGCGCAAAGGCGCTATTTTAACTGCTTTGGCTGGTTTTACGCCTGCCGTTACACGCATTCCAAAACCATATTCGGCTTTGTTTAAAATGTCTTTTGCTTTGGCTGATGCTGGAACGTAAAACGATCCATTGCCAGTATTGCGGTACACTTCGGCTCCGTTTTTCAACAATTCGTTTACGGCTAAGAAACTTTCGTTTGCCGCTGCGCTTAACACATATCCACCACCCGATGGAAGTGGTTTAGGTGTTGCTTTCAATAATTCGCCATGCGGTAATTTCTCAAAAGGACCATCAAATTTATCTTGGATTCGGTCAAACTTAACGTTCATTAAATAAGCTAAAGTCCAACCCGCTGCGTCGTAAGGTGCAACTGGTGGTCCACCTTCATATTTAAAATCGTTTGGGTGATCTTGTGGCTCGAACATATCTAATACATGTGGACGAAATGCTTGATCGGTTTTAACCACATAACTTCCTATTGGATAACTTTTTCCTGCTACCGTAAAGGCTGATGTGGCTTTGTGAACGACCACCCCTGTTCTGATCAAAGCGTTTAGAAAGCGAATGGCCGTTGTAAAATCAGGTTGATCTGCCGAAAGAATGTAGCCTCTAGCATCACGATTTTTAGGCGCTTTCATTACAGTATCCAGGTATTTAATAGGCATTCCGCCTCTTCCACCTCCGCCAAAAGCGCCTGGAGCTGTAGAACTATTAACAGGTCGGTCTTTCTGATAGGCCTCGTTTATTGCATCGATCTTTTTAGGCGAAAATGACCATGTGTCTTTACTTCCCCTATCAATTGAGTTTCTGCCCATTTTATAAATATTATACAACAACTCGTCGCTATGGCGCTGAGCGTAGTTTAATACCGCATAATTTAAGGACACCGAATAATCGATCGAGTTTTTAAAATACCATTTTTGCGGTAAAACCGGATTTGGCGAATCGCCGTTTGGCAATAAGCGTGAGGGTACCAATGGAATATCAGACGGTGTTGGACTACCTACAATCTCGGTTAACAAGCCGATCATATTATGAAAATAGGTAGTGGTACGTAAGCCGCCATTGTACCAAGTAGAGAATACCGACCCGCCACGCTGGGTATATCCTGGCTTACCTTCTACGTTCATTCTATTGTGCATGGCTGCGCCAACTGCATCTAAACTGGTTAACACCATTGGATCAAAAACATAATTATATGGATCGCGATAGGGTGGGCCAGCCACTATCGTTCCGGCCGGACCAGCTTGGTGGTGATTATACATAATTTGCGGTATCCACTCCACGAATAACTGTCGCCCGATATTTTGTGTTTCTTTTAGGTTAAGCATAAAGAAATCTCTATTGTTATCGTGCCCTGCATATTTTTCATATAAACGAGGCAGTCCGCTTAACGACCTTTTTTTCGGGTCTTTCTCTCTCATGTACCAATCGGATTGCAGTTCTTGTCCGTCTGGATTAGCGTGAGTCATTAATACAATTACTTTATCTAAAATCTTAGCTGTTTCGGCATCGGTGCGACTTGAAAGGTTATAAGCCATTTGAATTAACTGGTGTGCGCCAACCACTTCATTGGCATGTAAACCCCCGTCAATCCATACTACCGCTTTGCCTTCGGCAGCTAATGCACTGGCCTGTTCTGTACTTAATCCTTCGGCACGACCCAATTTCTGTGAAATCTCTTTGTATTTGTCGAGGTTTTTATGGTTTTCTGGTGAAGTGATGATCAGCATATATTGCGATCTTCCTTCTTCCGTTTTACCAATATCAACCAATTTTACTCTTTTCGAGGTTTCGGCCAACTTTTTAAAATAGGCTTCCGTTTGGGTGTAGTTAGCAAGTTGATAATCATCACCAATGTTAAAGCCAAAATGATCTTTGGGCGACGGTATATTTTGTGCGATAGCGGCATGAACGCAAAAAAGCAATGCCACAAACCATAAAGCGCGAGGGTAAAATTTTGCCATGGGAGTTAGTTTAGTTGATTACTCAAATATAAACGGTTTCGCTTTTAAAGTGTGGATGTTATCGATTTGTTACATGAAAGAAAAAGAAATGGTTTTGCCCTAAAAGTAGTTTGTTATGTTGATCAGTTTGATGGTGAGTTAGTACATTTTTTTCGATATAAGTTCTTAATTTTATTTTTCATCAACCGATAACGGTTTTACTTAGCTGTAGATTAATAGGAAATCGTGTGTAAATCACAAGCTTTTGCGCAACGGTAACCCTTCATGAAAACAAATTATCAAATATGCCACTGTTTGAAGAGATGCGCAGGAGATAATTTGGGGGTAAGCCAGAGGCCTGCTATTATTGAATTGACGATGCTTCAGCGAAATGAAGCTATTTGTCTGGTTCGATCTATATTCCAATTTAATTTTACTCCCCACTGTTTGTCAAATTATACAAACAAGCGGATGGGTTGTGTCGTTAGTTTTTTCCTTTCATGATCATGTAATCGATCATTCTTTGCTATTCGGTGCTATACCAAAAGGTATAACGAAGTGATGTAAGGGAAAGGAATATGGAATTAGACTTATATTTTGCCATGGCTATAGGCTATCAGCAATGCGGCTAAGGTATTATAAGGCTGGAAATGAAAACCCAAACTGGTGCTTAAAAACACTAGGTGGGATGAAACTAAAAATTCTTAAATTTAAAATCTAAAAAATGACTTTAGAAAAAAGAATAATCAACTCAAAAACAAGCATTTTAAAAGCTGTTTCCCCAAACACCAACAACCATTACGACACCTTGTTTGGTGGTACAGCCATGCACATGATGGATTATGGTCAAAGTAAGCATCGATAGAATAGATTTTAAAAATCTATTCCCGCAGGCACAATCATAGAGCTAATGGGAAAGGTTACAAAAATTGGAAATACCCGCTTAAAAGTTAATGTACAAATTTACCTCGAACAAATGTATTCAGAAGGACGAGAGCTTGCCGTACATGTAGATTTTACGTTTGTAGCCATTGATGAAGATAAAAAGCCTGTGCAGGTTATTAAATTATTTTTAATGAATAATCAAATATAAATACACATAAACCACAGGCGCGGCAATCAACAAGCCATCAAAACGGTCTAAGAATCCGCCATGCCCAGGTAAAAAGCTTCCTGAATCTTTTGCGTCGAGACTTCTTTTTAGCATCGATTCAACTAAATCGCCAAGTGTACCGAAACAAGAAATAAGAATGGCCATCCCAGCCCAAGTTATCGCATTCATTTCGGGGAAAAGCTTAAATATACCAAAAGAAACAGCTAGGCTGGTGAACATACCGCCAAAAAAGCCTTCCCACGATTTTTTAGGTGAATGGCGTTCAAATAAGCGGCGTTTTCCAAACTTAACGCCAAATAAATAAGCGCCAGTATCATTTGCCCAAAGCATCAATAAAAACGCGAGCGGTAAATGATAATCGTACGTTAGTACATCGGCCAAAAAGCCCAATGAATAGAAGAAGCAAAAAGGTATCGTTACATAAATAAAGCCTAAAAACGTGTACGAGATGTTGGCAAATGGAATTTTGCTCTTCTTATAAAGCTCGCTAATGAATACCGAAAAAATAAGCGGAACAACAAGTAATAGGTATTTGGTTTCGAATTGTAAAAAATGATACGCCGCCGTAATTAAAAATAAAATTGTGGAAACCAATACGCCAATGTTTCGGTGAGGACGGATCCCTCCCATTTTAACCAGTTTATAAAACTCTAAAAGCGCTATAATACTCAATATCAAGTAAAAACCAGTAAAAGCATAGCTCCCCAAAAAGATAGATCCCAACATTACGATGGTAAAAAAGAAAGCAGTTATGGCTCTGGTCTTCATTTTGAGATGTGAGATGTGAGTATTGAGATGTGAGGCATAGTTTTATAGCTATTGCTTAGCCGTTCTGTCTTTTAATAGTTTAAACAAAGCTAGGGTTAATATTGCACTAATTATATAGCCATACCATTGGATAGGAATTTCTTCATCGTTATTTAACGGTAAGTTATTCCTTTGGAAATACCATGCCATTCCCACCGCAAAGCCATTATTTAAGAAGTGTGCAAAAATAGTATACCACAAACTTCCCGTCCAGAAATAAATGTAACCAAAAGCAGCGCCTAAAAACAACCTCGGAAAAAATCCATAAAATTGGAAATGTATCGTACTAAATATAATGGCCGAAATCCATATCGCTACATGTGGGTTTTTGATCCATCGTAAAAAAGTTCGTTGTAAGGCGCCCCTGAATAGAAATTCTTCACAAATTGCCGGCACAATAGCGATTATAAAAAGTGTAATTAGGAAATCGCCAATTGATTTCATTTTTAAAATTGCAGCGGTGGTTTTAGCACCCTCATCTTCCATTTTACGCATCCATTGTTCTATGCCTTTTAAAACATCTGGTAACACCATTTTCTGATTGGTTTCGTTTACCCAGCTCATTAAAGGCATGGAGCTGAGCATCAATAACAGCACCAAAACAAGTATCTGTAGGTTTGGCCTTTTTAAACCATAAAAATTTTGAGGCTTTTTTCCTTCCGTTATGCCCAATAAAATTGCGGGCACTAAAAAAAGCCCTACCTGCTGTGCAATTAACAAGATTTTTAGTGCGCCAACCAACTGTGGATTATTCCCACTTAACCAAGATGTATCCTTGATGATTGTTGCTCCGTAGTAAAAAAAAACAATGGCAAAGCCGATAACCATCGCCACTACAAGCCCCCCTAAGGCGTAAATAACCAATAGCAAAAGCTGTACATAAGGGCTACTTTCTTGCTTTATTGTTCGTGTAGACTGCATTATTTGTAAATTGTGTACATTTGTGTCTTTAAATTTTGCTTTGAAGATAGAAAAATGTCTGTAAAGATAGGAAATATAGATTTGGGGGCGTTCCCTTTATTGTTGGCGCCAATGGAAGATGTAAGCGATCCTCCATTTCGTTATGTGTGCAAACAAGGCGGTGCCGATATGATGTATACGGAATTTATTTCTTCTGAGGGATTAATCCGCGATGCCGCAAAAAGCAGAAAAAAACTCGATATTTTTGAATATGAACGGCCAATAGGAATCCAAATTTTTGGGAGCGATATCGAAAGTATGCGCGAAGCTACGGAAATTGCTACCCTTGCTGGGCCCGATTTAATGGATATTAACTATGGTTGTCCGGTTAAAAACGTGGCCTGTAGAGGGGCTGGTGCTAGTTTGCTTCAAGATATAGATAAAATGGTTAAAATGACTGAAGCTGTTGTAAAAGCAACGCATTTGCCTGTAACCGTTAAAACCAGATTGGGCTGGGACGATAACACCAAAAATGTAGAAGAAGTTGCCGAGCGCTTACAAGACATTGGAATTCAGGCTTTAACTATTCACGGCAGAACAAGGGCGCAATTATATAAAGGCGAGGCTGATTGGGCGTTGATCAGAGAGATAAAACGTAATCCACGGGTAAAGATTCCAATTTTTGGTAACGGGGATGTTGATAGTCCGCAAAAAGCTGCCGCATGGCGGATGGAGTATGAGGTAGATGGGATTATGATCGGTCGTGCAGCGATTGGCTACCCATGGATATTTAGAGAGATTAAGCACTTCTTTGAAACTGGAGAACTAATGGCCGGCCCTACACTCGAAGAGAGAATAACCGCTTGTAGCACGCATCTCGATAAATCTATTGAGTGGAAAGGCCCTAAAGTGGGTGTTTTTGAAATGAGGAGACATTATGCCAATTATTTTAAAGGTTTGCCTGATTTTAAACCTTATAGAATGTTGTTGGTCAAAGAAGAAAACATTGAAACGATTCACGAACTGTTAGACGAAGTGGCAGATAAATACGCTCATATTTTGCCTTTTTCGGAAATGGCTTGATTATTGAAAAGCATTTCTTAAATTTAAACAATGGTTACTGCTATCACCCAGGGTGTAAAAATTTCGGTCGATACCGTTTATCAAGATGAGTATTCTAACTCGGCTAACGAACATTTTATGTTTGCTTATCGAATTGTAATCCAAAATATGTCTGATGATGCGATCCGTTTGATGCGTCGTAAATGGTTGATTTTCGACTCAAATGGTACACAGCGAGAGGTTGAGGGCGAAGGCGTAGTAGGCGTAAAACCCATTATCGAACCAGGCGAAACTTATCAGTATGTTTCGGGATGTAACCTTAAAACCGAAATTGGCAGCATGAAAGGGCATTATGAAATGCTCCGATTAAACGACGAAACGGTGTTCAATGTTGATATTCCAGAGTTTCAATTGATTGTGCCATATAAGCTAAATTAATCTCTACTCCTACTAAATAACATCGAAGCATAGTAAATTAAATTTGCTAAAGCTCCTAATGCTGCAATTACATAAGTCATTGCCGCCCACCAAAGCGCATCTTTTGCTTGATTATTTTCTTCTGCGGTGTGCATTACCGTTTGATTATTTCTTAACCATAATAATGCTCTTTTGCTCGCGTCAAATTCTACTGGAAGTGTAATTATACTAAACAAAGTAACTATCGCTAGGCCTGCTACTCCAATAGCCAACACAATTGGGTTACCAGTAAAGCCTATCAAAAGCACTCCAATAATTAGCACCCATTGCAATAAATTAGAAGAGATACTAACCACGGGAACCATGGTTGATCTAAATTGTAACCAGTGGTAAGATTTGGAATGCTGCACCGCGTGCCCACACTCGTGCGCCGCTACCGCCGCAGCGGCTACGCTTCTTCCGTAATATACATCGGTACTTAAGTTTACCGTACGGTCTGATGGGTTGTAGTGGTCAGTTAATTGTCCTTCTGTACTCATAACCTTAACATCATATATCCCATTATCTTGAAGCATTTTTTCGGCTACTTCTTTTCCAGATAACCCAGAGTTGAGCTGCATTTCAGCATATTTAGAAAACTTACTCCTAAATCGCCACTGCACAAAAATGCTTAAAAGCAGTACAGGTATGATTAAAATTAAATATGTTTCCATTTATATAGATGTTTTATACCTTTAAATCAAAAAGTGATCCATATTTAATAGTGATAAAAAAATTACAATACTTTTAACAATGTCTAATCATTCGTCTTATTGGGAAAAGCAGCATTTTTTTGCTGCTGATGTAATTATTATTGGAAGTGGAATTGTGGGGCTAAATGCTGCGCTAACCATTAAGCTGGCTCAGCCAAAAACTAGTGTCATGCTATTAGAAAGGGGTTTTTTACCCGCTGGGGCTAGTACAAAAAATGCAGGTTTTGCTTGTTTTGGTAGTATTTCTGAATTAATTGAGCAGGAAAAAGTATGTGGAACGGATGCTTTACACCACTTAATTTCGAAACGTTGGAATGGCCTTTTAAAACTCAGGGCGCTATTGAATAACGAATCAATTTGCTATGAGCGCCATGGTGGCTACGAATTATTTAAACCCACTGATGATGATTTAGCCCATAACTGTGTATTGAAATTAAGCCATTTTAATGCATTAATTGCAGATATAGTTGATGAAAAAGAGGTTTACAGTATTGCCAATGAGCAGATAGACTCTTTTGGTTTTAAAGGTATTTCTACGCTTTTGAAAAACAAATTAGAGGCCCAAATAGATCCCGGTCGTATGATGAAAGCACTTTTATCAAAAGTTACCGCTTTAGGTGTTTCCGTTTTGAACAACTGCAAGGTTAAAAAAATTAATGATGATGCAAATGGAATAGTCATCGAAACCGAAGAAGGCAATTTTAGTTGTAAAAAAGTAGTGCTATCCACTAATGCATTTGTTAGCGAATTGCTACCAGCTGTTCAAATTACGCCCGGGCGTGGGCAGGTGTTAATTACTAAACCCATTGCTAATTTAAAGATAAAGGGGGCCTTCCATTACGATAAGGGCTTTTATTATTTTAGAAACGTGGAAGATCGAGTACTTTTGGGTGGCGGTCGAAATTTAGACTTTAAAGCAGAAGAAACAACTGCGTTTGGCGAAACAGATACTGTTCAGCATGCCCTTTTAAATCTATTGAAAACTGTTATTCTGCCCGGGACTAATTTTGAAATCGACCAAAAATGGAGTGGTATTATGGCTTTTGGCGATAAATTACACCCCATCATTGAAGAGGTTAGACCAAATGTTTTCTGTGCTGTTCGTTGCAACGGAATGGGCATTGCCATTGGAAGCCATACTGGGCAAGAAGTTGGGGAACTAGTTTTAAAGTCGCTCATCGGATGAGCATAGGTTACTCAAATACAATCGTTTTATTTCCGCTTACAAAAACACGATCTTCTAACACTTGCTCCAAAGCTTTACTTAACACTCCTTTTTCTATTTCACGACCTGCGATGGCCATTTCTTTAGCGTTAAAAGTATGATTTACATGTACGGTTTGCTGACTAATGATTGGCCCTTCATCTAGGTGATTGGTTACAAAATGTGCAGTAGCTCCGATAATCTTTACGCCACGATGAAAAGCTTGTTTATACGGACTAGCGCCAATAAATGCGGGTAGAAAAGAATGATGAATATTAATAATTTTATTAGGGTATTGATTAATAAATGAGGGCGAAAGTATTCTCATAAACTTCGCCAGCACAATATAATCCAGTTGGTACGTAGCTAACAAGTTATTAATTTCTTGCTCAAAAAGATCTCTATTTTTATCTTCATGGTTCACAAAAAAAAATGGCACATTTAACTTTTCTGCGAATTCCTTTAACGTTTGATGGTTGCCAACTACACATTTAACAGTGGCTCCCAAGGTTTTAAAATGGTTTCTAACCAAAAGGTCAGCCAAGCAATGAAATTCCTTTGTAACTAAAACAGCAATGTTTTTTTCTGATTTGGCAACCACCGTAACCTTTGCTTCTTTAAGCAGAATACGCAATAACTCCTGTTCCAAAATTGCCTCATCCTCAACAATTCCACTACAGGCAATCCGCGTAAAGAACTTGTTTTCACTTTCATCTACAAACTCACGCATAGCGATAAT
This sequence comes from Pedobacter sp., assembly GCA_014377775.1. GTDB lineage: Bacteria > Bacteroidota > Bacteroidia > Sphingobacteriales > Sphingobacteriaceae > Pedobacter. Next base: position 13,612 of record JACMOW010000058.1, read on the forward strand.
GTTAAGTTGGTGTAGCGCTAAAATTCTTGTAATATTGGCCACCAAACCTACACCATCTTGGCATTCGATAAGAATTAACAGATTATTCATGCCGTAAATATATCTCCCTTGACTAATATTTTGTTAATTTGCTAAAAAATAAAAATGGAAACTGCCGCCGTTGTTTTGTTGCTGGTTATTTTATTAGTGCTTTTTATCTTACTGCTTCGTAAACCAACCGTTTATAAAAACGACGAAACCATTACGTACTTAAAAGACGAAAAAGAAAAACTTACCGACGAGTTAAACGATTTGCGTGAACGTTTTAATACCGAAAGAAGTAAACTCATCCAAACCGAATTCTTATTAAATTCACAAAGTGATAAATTGCTCGAACAGCAGAAAAATCTAGCGGACTTGCAGCAAAAATTTACCTTAGAGTTTTCGCTTGTGGCCAATAAAATTTTTGATGAAAAAACAGCAAAATTTACTGCCCAAAATCAAACCAACCTAGAATCTGTTTTAAATCCGCTTAAAGCCAATATTAAAGCCTTTGAAGAAAAAGTAGACAAAGTTTATAAGGATGAGGCCGCAGAAAGAAACCATCTAAAAGGAGTAATCTTTCAGTTGATGGATCAGAGCAAACAGATTCAA
>JACMOW010000326.1 GCA_014377775.1 Pedobacter sp.
AACCCTCGAGTTGCGCGTAATCCGCCTTGGGATGGTGGATTTATTTTCAAGAAAGATAAAGGAGGTAATCCATTTGTGTCGGTTGCCTGCCAAGGTTTGGGTGCAAGTGTATGGTGGCCAACCAAAGATCATCAGAGCGATAAGGTAGATAGCATGTTGATTAGTATTTCGGTGCCTAAAGATTTAGATGAAGTGTCTAATGGCCGATTACGTAGCATTGTTGATCAACCCGGTGGTTACCGCCAGCACAACTGGTTTGTAGCCAACCCGATAAACAATTATAACGTTTCTTTTTATATAGGCAAATATGCACATTGGACAGATACATTTAAAGGAGAGAATGGCCCATTATCGATCGATTACTGGTCGCTGAAAGAAGATAGCGCCGTTGCCCGTCCGCATTGGGATGCCGATGTAAAACCGATGCTTGCGGCTTTCGAGTACTGGTTTGGCCCCTATCCTTGGTATAAAGATGGCTATAAGTTGGTTCAGGCACCGCATTTGGGTATGGAGCATCAGAGTGCCGTTGCATATGGTAATCAATTTAAAAAGGGATATTTAGGCAGAGACCTGTCGGGCACAGGGTATGGATTAAAATGGGATTACATTACGGTGCACGAAAGCGGACACGAATGGTTTGCCAATAATGTAACTACCAAAGACATTGCCGATATGTGGGTGCACGAAGGATTTACTAGTTATTCTGAAGCTTTATTTACAGAATATACACAAGGTAAAGAAGCTGGTGAGGCCTATTTAATTGGATTAAGAAGAGGAATTGGAAATCGTGGTGCAATTATTGGCCCTTATAATGTAAATAAAGAAGGTGATGGTGATATGTATCCAAAGGGCGCGAACTTAATACATACTATCCGTAGGTTAATAAATAATGATGAAAAATTTAGGAAAATATTAAGAGGCCTTAATAAAACATTTTACCATACTACCACCAGTTCGGCAGAGGTAGAAAGGTATATTGCTAAACAAAGTGGCTTAAAATTAGATAAGGTTTTTGATCAGTACCTTCGCAATGCCAAAATTCCAATATTAGAATATAAAATTGAAAATGGGATGGTTCAGTATCGCTGGATTACGGATGTAGAAGATTTCGATATGCCGATAAAGGTTTCGCTTAGAGCGGATAATTTTACCCTGATTTATCCAACCAAAGAATGGAAAAGTAGCAAAGTAGATGTTTCAGTTACTGCGGATACATTTAAGGCTGATGCTGGATTTTATGTAACAGTGAAAAAAGTTAGTTAAATAAAAAATTATTAGGCGATGCAACGTTTTAATCTTTCTTCTCGTCTTATAATAAAACTAAAAAATATGAAGAAATTAATCCTATCAATCAGCCTTATTCTGGCATTAGCCAATATGAGTTTAGCTTTACAACCACTATCTAAGTTTATCAAACAAGAAAGAGAAGTAAAAAATTATAATGGTGTTGTTGCGGGTGGGCCAATCCATGTAATCATCACACTAGGGAGTACAGAGGGTATCCGTTTTGAAGGTGATGCTGAAGCAATTGCAACTTTGATTACCGAAGTAAAAGAAAGTATGTTAATTATTAGGCCAAAAAACAGCTGGACTAGTTGGGCTAGGGTCTATGAAAACAAAAAAATAACGGCTTATGTTTCTGCCAAAACCATTAGAAGCTTAACCATGAGTGGAAATGGCAGCATTACGGTAAATGGCAAAATTAAAGAAGCAGGTTTAGCCGCTTCTGTAAGCGGATCGGGTAGTATTTCGGCAGGTGCCGAAGTAGATAGCTTTACTGGTGTAATTAGTGGCTCAGGGAATTTAAACTTTTCGGGTACAGCAAATGATGCCAGCATTGTAGTAAGTGGGTCGGGTTCGTTTACCAAAAAAGGGTTTTCTGTAGCTAATTTATCATCTGTTATAAGTGGATCGGGTTCTGTAAATGTGAATGTAGATCATAATATTGAAGCCGTGATTAGTGGCTCAGGCTCTATTAACTATGGCGGCAATGCAACAATAGTTGAAAAAAATATAACGGGCTCAGGTAGAGTTAGAAAAATATAAGCGCTTTTAACACGCATAAAAAACTGTAAGCTTCTCGATAAATTGGGAAGCTTTTTTTATACAACATTTGCAAATACATAGAACAATAACTATCTTTGGATGTGTAATTAAAATATATGGTATTAACAGAAAGAATTCAGGCAGCTAAACTCCTCTCTGCAATAAACATGCTAAAGGTAATTGCGCACCCTACAAGGTTGGCAATAGTTGATTTATTAACAGAAAATGAGCGAATGACGATACTCGAAGTGCAAGGAGCCCTAAATTTAGAGCAAGCCATCGCTTCACAACAAATAACATTAATGGAAGATAAAGGAGTACTCATTTCAGAAAAAGTAGGCCGAAACAAATATGTATCACTTCGTTTCCCTAAAATGAAGAAAATAGTAAATTGCCTAGAAAATTGTTGCAACGACCTTTAATCTCTTTTTAAACTTAAACTTAACGCTCTACAAATGGAAATTATCGGATTTATATTAGGAATTTTAATTGGCGTCTCACTTGGCCTAATTGGCAGTGGGGGCTCTATTCTTGCTATTCCAGTTTTAGTTTACTTAATGCAGATTGCACCTAGCACTGCAACAGCATATTCGCTCTTTATTGTAGGAATTTCGGCCTTAGCTGGAAGCATTAAAGGCATAAAACAAAAATTATTATCCCATCGAGTTACTCTTTATTTTGGCATACCTAGTATTATTTCCATCTTTTTAATGCGGAAATATCTTATTCCCATGTTACCCAATACTTTTTTTTCAATCGGCGATTTCATTTTCAGCAAAGACTTGATTATTATGTTGGTATTTTCAATATTAATGATTGTATCGTCCATTTCAATGATACGTAAAAACGCTCTAGATACTTATCAAGAACCTCAACTTGCTGCTGGAAAAATTATATTTCTTGGTCTTATTATCGGCCTGTTAACTGGCTTCGTTGGTGTGGGCGGTGGATTTTTAATTATTCCCACATTAATTTACGAAGCTAAGTTACCCATGAAAAAAGCAGTGGCTACTTCGTTGGTTATCATAGCCTTTAATTCACTCATTGGTTTTGCAGGCAGTATTAATAGCATCAGTATCGATTGGACCTTTCTATTAACTTTTACCGCCTTTGCAGTTATAGGCATCTTCACAGGAATGTACTTCAGTCAGAGAATTGGCAGTGAAAAACTAAAGCCAGCCTTTGGATGGTTTGTCCTGATAATCGGAATTTACATCTTAATAAAGGAAATATTCTTAAAATAACCAAATTATGGAAAAAAAGGAATACTGGGAAAGTGTGTTTACCTTAAAAAACAAACAAGAAGTAAGTTGGACACAAGAAAATCCTGAAAACTTAATCGCTTTTATTGATAAAATAAGCCTACCCAAAACTGCTAATATTATCGATATTGGCGCTGGCGAATGCTTCTTTGCAGAAATATTATTAGATAAGGGCTTCACTAACATTTGGGTACTCGATATATCGGAAGTAGCATTAAACAAAGCAAAAAAAAGACTTGGTGAAAAGGCAAAACGCATTAATTGGATTACAGCAGATATTACTGAATTTAATCCCCCTATTAAATTCGATTTTTGGAATGATAGAGCCGTTTTTCATTTTTTAACCACTGAAGAAAATATCGAAAAATACATACATGTTCTTACCCATGCTTTACAAAGCAACGCTTACTTCTTACTCGGTACATTTTCAGAACTCGGCCCAAAAATATGCAGTGGTTTACCTGTTAAACAATACAGCGAGCAGCAGATGAGGCAACGTTTTAATGATGATTTCACTGCAATGAAGTGCTTCAAAGAACAACATCAAACGCCATTTAACACCATCCAAGAATTTCAATTTTGTGGATTTCAATTTACCAAAAAATTATGTTAGAAATCATTAAACAGCCTTGGCATTGGGCAATAGCCGGAATTTTAATCGGCTTAACCGTGCCTACATTATTGCTTATAGGAAATAAAAAATTTGGCATTTCCTCTTCTCTACGCCACATTTGCGCAATGTGTATCCCGGCCAACATTCCATTTTTTAAATACGAATGGAGAAAAGAACTGTGGAATATCTTTTTTGTGGTCGGCGTTTTACTTGGCGGTATTTTGGCCACTACATTTTTAACCGACCCAAATGATGTTGTTGTTGCAGAAAGCACAAAAATAAGCCTAGCAAAATTTGGCATTACCGATTTCAGTAAACTAATGCCCGTACAGATTTTTAGCTTTGACAACCTCTTTACCTTAAAAGGCTTTGTCTTTTTTATATTAGGTGGCTTTTTGGTTGGATTTGGCACACGCTATGCTGGCGGATGCACGAGCGGGCATGCTATTATGGGCATTTCAAATTTACAACTGCCATCGCTTATTGCTACGTGCTGCTTTATGGTGGGCGGCTTCTTTTCGGCAAACATTTTACTTCCTTTACTATTTAACTTATTCTAAAAATGAAACCGACTAAAGAAAATAAACAAAGCATAATCACTCGTCACCAAGATGCCATTTGTACCAACGAATCGAAAATTGAACAGCCATTTTGGCACCATATCAAATACTTAATAGTGGGTATATTATTTGGAATCGTATTTGTAAAAGCCGAAATTATTAGCTGGTTTCGGATCCAAGAAATGTTCCGTTTACAATCCTTCTTTATGTATGGCGTAATCGGAACAGCTATACTTGTAGGCATGTTATCCATTTATCTCATCAAGCGCTTTAACGTTAAAACATTAAGTGGAGAAACCATTTACCTTGAAGATAAAAAATTTAATAAAGGACAAATATACGGTGGCTTAATTTTCGGTATCGGATGGGCCATTACAGGCGCTTGTCCGGGCCCACTATTTGCCCAAATTGGGAGTGGCTTTTTAGTGGTATCGATAACCTTTATAAGTGCGCTTGCTGGAACTTGGGTGTATGGTTACTTCAGAGAAAAACTTCCTCATTAGATATAATATATTTAAAACCTAGTGTACACCGCTAATTGAACAACATTATTAACCGTATTTTGGGTTTTGCCATGTATAGATTGTTTGAGGTATCCAGTCTCTAAGTCCACTTTTTTTGAAAAGCGATAGCCAACTGCTAGATAAAGTCTATTTTGATCGAATAAACTATTATTTATTCGTTCCTTGTTTTGAATATTTAAAAAAACTTCATTTTGCAAAGCTAAAAAAACGCCCCTGTTAAATGCTTGTTCAGTTTTTTGTAAAGGCTTAATTAACCGAATAAAATAGCGCAAACGCTGCGCAAAATTATCATTTGGTTGATCTAAAAAACGCTGTTCCAAACGAAAACGGTGCGCAGTAAAAACACTGTTAATTTTATGTGTGAAAATGTATTGTTCCCAAATGCGTTGCTCTATTAAGGTAGTAGCTCCCAAATCAGTACTTGCCAATAAATAGCCAGCCGTTACATTTTGTTGTTTATCAATAAAATAGGTAATTCCTGGTCTAAACAATACATTTTTAATGGCTCCCCAATTATCTGTAGACCGCACTTGCACATCGAGATGCATACCCCATTTTTCACTAAATTTAGTGCTGTTTAATAGAAAAAGCCAGCCTGAATTTTCCTGTTTGGTTTGTGCCGATAATTGTTGAACTGATAAAATGGTAATCGCTATCAAAAGTAATATTCTTCTCATTGTTGTTATTCTTAAAACTCTAAACTTAAGAATAAAATTTATATTGGGTAGTATTAACATGTATTTGATGTAGCATTTTCCTTCAACTAATTTGATTAATAATAATTTGTATCTTACTCCTTAATATTTTATCATCATGCGCAACATCCTTTTCGCTCTCATATTACTCGCATTTTCGTTTAATTTTGCATCGGCTCAAAATACAAAATCAAAACTTCCACCTAACGAAGCAAGTGCACTCAGCCCCTTTATTAATCAATATCAGGCCGACGAGACCATGCTTAACAGGAAATACACCTTAAAGCGTTCTGAAGAATATTTTGAACGCATGCAACGTTTTTATAGTGAATGGATGGCTAAATTAAAAGCACTACCTTTCAATAAATTCAATGTAAATGAACGGGTAGATTATATTTTGCTAAAACGAGACATTAATGTTGATGCTAAAACGCTGCAAGATGGATATTCAGAATTTAAAAGCAACAACTTTACCCTCCCATTTGTAAAAACAATTTTAGATTTTGAGAAAAAGAGAAGAGTAGGTACGCAGCAAGATGGGAATGTTACCAATACTGCATTTGAAAAACTTAAAGACGATATCCATTCCGCTACTAAGGCCATTGAGAGTAAAACGTTAACCATTAATCCGTTACAAGCGAACTGGGCCCAGCAAACCGTAAATCAATATATTACTGTTTTTATTGAAGCCTATAAATTTTATGAAGGTTATGATCCTCAATTTACCAAAGCCACTAAAAACAGTTATCCAGAAGTTGTTAATGCTTTAAAAGGGTATGCATCTGAGCTTGGCAAAATGGCAAAACTATCGATAGCTAAAGACGATGGAAGTGGTATTTTAGGAAATCCCATTGGAAAAACAGCATTTATTAGTCTGCTAAAAGATGAAATGATTGCCTATACACCAGCGCAAATCGAAGCCATTGCCATTCGAGAGTTTGCGTGGTGCGATGCTGAAATGTTGAAGGCAAGTACAGCGATGGGCTTTGGTAGCGATTGGAAAAAAGCGCTCGAGAAAGTAAAGACCGCTTATCCCGAACTCGGGAAACAACCGGAACTGGTTTATGAATTGGCAAATGAAGCCATCAATTTTGTGGAGCAAAATAAATTAATCGACGTTCCCGAAATGGCAAAAGAAGGGTGGAGAATGCGAATGCTAAGCCCACAAGAACAATTATTTGCTCCTTTCTTTTTAGGCGGCGAGTCGGTACTCATTGCCTATCCAACACAAGACATGAGCGATGAAGCTAAAATGATGACTTTAAAAGGCAATAATCGACACTTTTCTAGAGCGGTAGTTCATCATGAATTAATTCCTGGACATAATTTGCAATATTTTATGCAAAGCAGATATAAGCCTTACAGAAGGGGATTTGGCACCCCATTTTGGACTGAAGGCTGGTCGCTTTATTGGGAGATGCTACTTTGGGATAAAAATTTCGCAAAAATGCCAGAAGATAAAATTGGTATGCTATTTTGGCGCATGCACCGTTGTGCGCGGATTATTTTCTCTATGAATTATCATTTAAACAAATGGACCCCTAAACAATGTATCGATTTTTTAGTAGAGCGCGTTGGCTTTGAGCGGGCAAATGCCGAGGCCGAAGTTCGCAGATCGTTTACCGGTGGTTATGGACCGTTATATCAAATTGGTTATATGCTGGGTGGATTAGAATTTAGGGCGCTACATAAAGAATTGGTAAGCAGTGGTAAAATGAGTAATATCCAATTTCACGATCGCATTTTAAAAGAGAACAATATGCCAGTAGAAATGGTAAGGGCAATTTTAACTAATCAATTATTACCTGAAAACTTTAGCACCAAATGGAAATTTGCAGGCGCATTAAAATAACAAACAAACACTAAATTTATTTGTTTCTATCGCTCACTACACCTTTGTATTGCATAACACACAGTCAATTTAACACTTTTTAACACACCCTAAAATCGTAAAACGCTAATTATAAGCCTACTATATTCGTGAGTTTTCTTTTGGTATACCTATTGCCTAGCATTGATAACATATACACATATATTATCAATTTTATGAAAACACAATTATTTAAGTCATTACCAATAGCAATAGCTGCATTATTTATTGGAACAAATGTAAAAGCACAAGAACCTATGTCGCCAATTAAACCTATGTTTAAGACATGGTCTATCGGCGTAAACGCAGGTTTACTATCACCATTTTCTCCATTTGGCGGAAAAGAAGATTTCTCAAATTCCTTAGGGGGTTTGGGTTACGGCTTGTATCTTAAAAAGCAAGTTACCCCCTATTTCTCCTTCCGTTTAGATGGATTGAGAGGAACATTAAGGGCAAACAATTCTCAACCTTACAGAGACGGTTCAGTTAACAACAGTCCGTATAGTTCTTACAGAACTGAAATTAATTATTCGGCAAGTTTAAGCGCGGTAATTAACATGTTTAATTGGAGCATGTTTAAACAACAAAATGGAGCGCAGGTTTACGCTTCAGCAGGAGGCGGTTTTGTACATTATACCACAACTGCAATTACCAAAACAAATGCAACTTCAACTCGACCTGAAATTAATAATTTGGTTGTTCCTGTGGGATTAGGGGTAAAATTCAGATTGTCTGAAAGTGTTAACCTAGACTTAGGTGCGACCGTAAATTTTGTGGATGGCCCTGAAGTAGATGGATATGCCACGAACGGTAATGATCGCTATACTTATGTGCATGGTGGACTTGAATTTGCTTTAGGAAAAGGCCAACAATTAGCCTTTTTCAGTCCAACTGCAGCAACTTATGATGAAGCAATAGCTGCAAGAAATGTTGCAAATGCTTTAAAATCTGATTTAGATGCGCAAAAATCTGAAAATGCTAAACTACGTTCTGAGATGAACGATTTGTTAAAAGATACCGATGGAGATGGAGTTGCCGATAAATTAGATAAATGTGCAGGTACACCAGCAGGAACAGTTGTTGATGGTTCTGGCTGTCCGATTAAAATTCCTGCACCTCAAATTACTGAAAGGGTAATTATAACTGAGGCCGATCGTAAAGTAGTTGCTGATGCGATTACTAACTTAGAATTTGATTTAGGAAAAGCAACCATCAGAGCTAAATCTTATGCTACTTTAAATCGGGTTGCATCCTTATTAATGGAGAAAAACTTTAGCTTAAAATTAGCGGGGCATACTGATAATACAGGATCCGATCAATTAAATATGCGTTTATCTAAAGATAGAGCAGAATCTGTAAAAGCATATCTAGTATCGCAAGGTGCTAATGCAAGCAGAATAGAAGCCATAGGCTTTGGTGAAGGGCAACCTATTGCTACAAACAACACCTTAGAGGGGCGTCAGCAAAATAGAAGAGTAGAATTTACTTTATATTAAATAAATTTAAATAGAAAATAGAAAGCGTTCCGAAAATTCGGAGCGCTTTTTTTGTTTTAATATTTTTTCAGATTCCACTTGCATTTTAATTTTATTTCAGTAAATTTGTTATGCAAGCATAGCAATTAACAAAAGAATGAGACAACAAGAAACAGTAGATTATTTTTTAAAGGTGGTATGGCAAAATGTCTCCAACACTTATAACCAAATTGCTGCAGGCTTTGGCATTACGCAAGCCATCGGTTATGTGCTCATCAATATTGAAGCAGAAGGCACAGCTGTTTCCGCATTAGCCGGATTATTAGGCGTAAAAGCAACCAGCTTATCTCGCATGCTCAACAACATGGAAGAATTAGGTCTCATTTACAGGGAAACTGCCAGTGGCGATAAAAGATCGGTAAAAGTTTTTTTAACTCCTTTTGGGATCGAAAAAAGAAAACTTGCCAGAAATGTAGTGGTATCATTTAACGAATACTTAAACCTGCATCTCAACACAAAAGAGAAAACACAATTGATTGAATCCTTAAACAAAGTAAACCAATTAACCTTGGCTTATGCTCAGAAAGATCATGATGAACAAAAAAATAAATAAAGTAGCCGTATTAGGTTCGGGTATTATGGGATCGCGCATTGCTTGCCATTTTGCAAACATTGGCGTAGAGGTTTTACTCTTAGATATTGCACCGAAAGAGGGGGATAAAAACCTGATTGTAAATGCTGCTTTGCAAACTACCCTAAAAACCAATCCCTCTCCTATTTATAGTAAATTGTATGTAAACCGAATTACCACCGGTAATTTTGAAGACGATATGCCTAAGATTGCGAATTACGATTGGATAATTGAAGTAGTTGTAGAAAATTTAGGGGTCAAGCAAAAGGTTTTTGAGCAGGTTGAACAATTCCGTAAGCCAGGCACTTTAATCACTTCCAATACTTCAGGCATTCCGATTCAGATGATGGCCGAAGGAAGAAGTGATGATTTTAAAGCCCATTTTTGCGGCACACACTTTTTTAATCCTCCCCGCTATTTACGCTTATTGGAAGTTATTCCTACAGCGCATACCAA
>JACMOW010000327.1 GCA_014377775.1 Pedobacter sp.
AGCGCCTCATCCCATTTAATAACCTCACCAGAATACGTCGCATAACGCCCAATTATAGAGGTAAAGCAGCTTTTAGCCACACGTTCGGCATCCCAAAATTTATATTCACGTTTAGAAATCGCTTCAAAAAGCTCATCATGCTCGGTTTGGTAGGGGTTTGCATTACCTTTGGTATTGTGGTTATAAATCTCATTGCCCTTGTGGTCCCATAATTTACCACTATTATTTGCCGATAGGTAAACTTTCCCTTTTGTGCCTTGGAAACTTTCATCTACACGATTACTAATTCCTTCGAAATGGCGGCATTGACTATAAATAACCGATCCATCGGCATATTTCAATTCTACCGCATGGTTATCATAAATCTCTCCATAATCTTTTCCTGTTCGCCAAGCTCTACTTCCTGTACCCTGTACCGATACCGGATATGCATTTTTAACCCAATTGGCAATATCGATATTGTGTACATGCTGTTCAACAATATGATCGCCACATAACCAATTAAAATAATACCAATTACGCATTTGGTAATTCATTTCCGTTTGATCAGCCGTTCGTGGTTTTACCCATACCCCTCCACTGTTCCAATACACTTGTCCGGCTACAATGTCTCCAACCGCACCATCTTCAATTCTTTTGAGCACCTCTCTATAATTGGTTTGGTACCTGCGCTGTAAACCTACTACAACATTCAATTTCTTTTGTTTCGCAAGTTCTGCCGCAGCCAATACCTTGCGAATTCCAGGAGAGTCAACCGCAACTGGTTTTTCCATAAAAACATGTTTGCCTTGCATAACCGCCTCTTCAAAATGCATGGGTCTAAATCCCGGAGGCGTTACCAACAGCACTACATCCGCCAAGGCAATTGCTTGTTTATAACCATCAAAGCCAACAAACTGACGTTCTTTAGGTACATCTACTTTATCTTTAAATTTATCCGATAACAACTTATAACTATTGTCTAATCGATCCTGAAAAGCATCGGCCATGGCCACAAGCTTTAAATTAAATTTAGTGCTTAAAGCCTGAAAAGCTGCACCAGTACCTCTATCACCACAACCAATTAAGGCAATTTTAATGGTATCGTCAACAGACGAGTGACCGCCCGCCCATGAATACCCACTTACCATTACCCCACCAGCAACAAGAGCCGAAGCTTTTAAAAATTCTCTACGCTCATTTAGCGTATCTTTAATGTATCCCATGTTCTAATTTTTTTTATATCGGTTCGATTTTTAGTAGTCTTTTATCGGTGCTTTGTTGTAGTAGGCTTCGATCTCTTCCTTATTCGGTATTTTTAGTGGGCGCACCAATCTTAGCCCTATAAAAGGTGCTTCCGGAAACCACCAATTACTTTTTGGTATTTGAGGGTCAATTTGTTTCCAAGCTGGATCCGATGCTTTTCTTGCTGATGCGCGAAGATCCTTAGCTTCATCATCGTACGCACCACCACGCACCACAAGTGGATATAATTTATCGGGAAGTGCGATTGGATTTTTTACTCCAGCGCCATCAGCTGTTGCGTAAAAATTAGGCAGATACTGATCGTAAGTCCACTCTGCAACATTACCATGCATATCGTACAAACCCCAGACGTTTGGTTTTTTTTCGCCAACTGGATGCGTTTTCTTATTGCTATTTTCACTGTACCAAGCGTACTCTATTAAGGATTTTCTATCATTACCAAAATAGAAATCGGTTGTGGATCCGGCTCTACACGCATATTCCCACTCGGCTTCTGTTGGCAATCGATAAAAAACTCCAGTACGAACGTATAGCCATTTACAAAATTGTATGGCATTATATTGGGTCATGGCTAGTGCAGGATAATTTTGTTTACCCATGCCAAAAGTCATATCAAGATAAGGTTTTGTTGGCCGCGTTACGGCATCTACTGCTGCCAAAACTGGCTTTAAACTTTGCGATACTTCATAATCTTTATAGAGAAACAGTTCAAATAAATCCCAGGTTACCTCCATTTTGCTCATCCAAAAAGGATCGATTTTTACTTTATGAATAGGTTGCTCGTCTGGATTTCCATTTTTACTACCCATTAAAAAGCTTCCTCCAGGTATAGACTGCATATCATAAAAAAGCGATGTGCCTTCAATTTTTTGAGTATAGCTATTAACTTTATTTTGAGCAAAGGTTTTTAGTCCACAAACTATTAAAAAAAAGGATATAAGCTGTATTCTGCTATTCATGCACTAAAAATAGAAAAAAAATCGAATAGGATTGAACTCATGCCAAATTTCATTACTCATCGGATAAGCAAACGGCTCATGGAATGAATCATGAAATTTAATATAATTTAATTTATGGATGACGCTCTCGAAAAGTTAATGGCTACTAAAACTAATCAAGAATTATAAGATTACTTAATCAATACTAAAAAATATAGTGCGATAAAAATCAGTATGTTGTTTTTTCGGTTTTATACTCAATGCTTTTCGGTGCTATCCTACTAGCTTAAATGTAAAAAACCGACGGGATAGGTGGGTTATCATTGGTTGTGGGATAACCTCCATTTTTTTCATGTTCACGCTAGCAACCACGATTGAATTACACGAAACTGTACCTTTCTATCTTAATTTTTTTGGAGGGATGATGTTAGAAGGCCCAATTTGGGATATGTACACAGAAATGTTCAATATAAGAAAAAGTCGATCTGGATTCCCGTCCTTATAACTATTGCATTTTTTGCTCTTTTTATACTATTTTATATAAATTATGCTCATACTTTTAATTTGGTTTTCAGGCAAGTTCGTTTTTAGGTTCTTGAATATAAATAACTTATTGAGCATAAAAAAGCCTCTCATTTTGCAATGAAAGGCTTTTGGTGGGAAATGAGGGGTTCGAACCCCCGACCCCCTCGGTGTAAACGAGGTGCTCTGAACCAGCTGAGCTAATTTCCCTTTGGTTTCCCTGGCGTAAAAACTTAATAAAAATTCATTCGTTTTGGGATTGCAAATATAGCGTCTTCTATTTGTTTTACAAAAATAATTTTACTTTTTTTAGGAAAGTACGTCTTCAAGGATTTGGTGCGACTTAATTTGTCCAAACGAGGCATTATGTAACGTATAGTAAACCAATATTTTATCCAATAAAAATCTTCGTTTCGTATTATTAATTCCAATCTCATTTAATTTTTCGAGCGGACAATAAAATAATTTATTTAAATCATCTGCATCTATTTTATCTATAAAATAAGGATGAATAGGAGGTAAAGAAGTAAATTCTCCTTCCTGTAAATCAAAATAAATTTGATCCGAACGCGATTGAAAATGGGGAGCAAACCCTAAAAATCTCGAAAGTTTTAATAAAAATGCCAAGTGAAAATTAACATTAGGCTCATCCGTTTCATCAAACCAACTAATCGCACTGTAAACAAAATCGAATAAAGCTTCGTCTGTATTTTGCTGATGTACACTTTTATAAAGTACCTCATTCAAAAATTGAACCATTGTGTTTTTTATCACATGATAAGGGATTGTTCTAAACACAGGTGATGGTCTGGCTTCAGAAACCCGCTGAATTTGAGTGGTACTTTTATGATAAACTACCATATCTAATAAGTGTAAAGGCTGCAAAATATTCATCGGTATTTTAGCCTTCGGCTTTTTTACCCCATTGATTAGATAAGATTGAATACCAAATTTTTCGGTAAATATTTTCACCACCACACTACTTTCGCTGTACAAAGTAGTTTTTAAAACAATCCCCCTAGTTTTATGCAGCATTTAAATAAATTTGGGAATAAAGATAAATAAACCAATAGTTAAAGCTACCAACACCGAAATGAGAACTGCTGCAGCAGCAAGATCTTTAATCGCCCCAGCTTTAGGCTGCTTCTCAGGGGAAATTAAATCGACCAAAACTTCTACAGCCGTATTGAGAAGCTCGATGATCATTACTAAACCGATACACATCCCTATCCATACCCATTCTGCAATTGATAGATGAACAAATAATCCTAAAGCGATAGCCAAAATTGCAGCAACACAATGAATTTTAAAATTTAATTGCGTTTTAAAAGCATAAATCAATCCTTTAAAGGCATAAATAAAACTATTAAGAAACCTCTCCATTTGTTGCTAAATTACATCAATTTTATGAGAGGACATTAATTTATCGCAAATGATGGTATAGATTTTGTATTCAACAGTTTTTATACTTTCTTTACCTTTTTAAAAAGCAGTTAACATGTGGGCTAAACTCTCCAAAGCTATACTTCAAAACCGAATTCCACTTCTTATTTTCTTTTTAATTGCCACCCTTTTTATGGGTTGGAATGCCCGAAATTTAAAGCTTTCATATGCTGGAAGCAAGATTTTACCATTAACTGACTCTGTTTTTATTAAATACAATAGTTTTAAGAAGCAATTCGGAGAAGATGGAAGCGTGATGGTATTAGGCATCCAAAGTAATGCCATTTATAAAAAAGAAAAATATACCAAATGGACACAGCTTGCTGCTGAAATCGAAAAATTAAATGGTATTAAAGGCGTTCTGTCAATTGGTAAACTCTTTGAACTTAAAAAAGATACCGTTAACCAAAAGTTTGTGGTTAGCCCTTTCCCAGCTCATCCAGTTCAATCCGATACAGAAATGGATTCTATAAAAGCTAAAATTCAAGGGATGCCCTTTTATGATGGACTACTATTTAACAAGACGAGCAATGCCACTTTAATGGCAATTACATTCGACCCAAAAATATTAAATTCTATTGCTAGAAATCCGATTTTAAAAGAAATTGAAGCGAAAGCTAAAGCATTCGAAAAAAGTACAAGTATCGAAGTTCATCTATCAGGCCTTCCCTACATCAGAACTGCCACAAGTGCCTTGGTTTCGAAAGAATTTGTACTTTTTCTGGGCTTATCTATTCTTGTATCAGCTCTAATTTTATTATTATTTTTTAGAAATTTTTACGCCGTATTTTTTCCCATTTTAGTAGTTATTATTGGGGTTATATGGAGTATTGGCACCTTAGTGCTTTTTGGTTATGAAATTACCATTTTAACAGGTCTAATTCCACCACTAATTGTAATTATTGGCATCCCTAATAGTATTTTACTTTTAAACAAATATCATAACGAACTTAAAAAGCATGGCGACAAGCAAAGAGCATTAAGCATTACCGTCGAGCGAATTGCGATTACAACCCTCATTGCAAATGTAACCGCAGCCATTGGGTTTGGCGTATTGTACTTTACCGGAAGCGAATTGTTGATGCAATTTGGCAGTGTAGCTGCACTAAATGTGATGTTTACCTGGTTAGTTTGCCTGTGTTTGATCCCAATTATTTTTAGCTATTTACCCATCCCAAAAGGAAAAGTAAATACACCTCATATTCCTAATTTTTTAGACCGTTTACTGGCAAAAACCGATGCGTTGGTTCAACAAAAAAGTATATTGATTTATCTGGTTACGTTTATCTTAACTGTTGTTTCCATTATCGGAATTTATACCATTAACATCAACGGCTATGTAGTTGATGATCTTCCAAAAAGTTCAAAAATTTTAACTGATCTAAAGTTTTTTGAGAAGAACTTTGAAGGCATATTGCCACTTGAAGTTAGTGTGAATACCCGAAAAAAAAATGGCGTTTTAAGCATTTCAACACTTAATAAAATTGATAAAATGGAACGGATGATTGCGTCTTATCCAGCATTCTCTCGATCTATATCATTAAATACTGGACTAAAATATGCATCTCAGGCCTTCTACAATGGCGACTCAGCATTTTATAGATTACCAACAGATATCGAAAAAAACTTTATTCTTGCCTACGCTGCCAATTCGGGAAATGGAAAAGGCAACATGCTTACCAATTTTGTAGATAAAGACAAGCAAACCGCAAGGGTAAGCTTTCAAATGGCCGATGTGGGTTCGAAACGATTAGACCAACTATTATTAGCGCTAAAACCTAGAATTGATTCGATATTATCCCCTAAAAAATTCGACGTACAATTAACTGGGTCTAGCATTATTTTCTCTAAAGGAACAAATTACCTTTTATCGCATTTATTTGAAAGCATTGGTTTGGCTATTGTTTTAATTTCAATATTGAGATTGGCTCAATTTAAAAGTTTGGGTATTATGTTTATTTCTTTGTTACCCAACATCGTTCCTTTAATTATTACTGCGGGGCTGATGGGATTTTTTAATATCCCATTAAAACCATCCACGATTTTAATCTTTACCATTGCTTTCGGATTAGCTTCTGATCAAACTATTTATTTCTTAACTCACTACCAACAAGAACTAACCTTAACCAATTTCTCGGTAAGTAAAATAGTTTCTGATACCATTAGAGAAACCGGGGTAAGCATGACGCATATTGCATTAATTTTGTTCTTTGGATTTGGCATTTTTACGGCATCTACCTTTGGCGGAACTGTAGTTTTA
Organism: Pedobacter sp.; assembly: GCA_014377775.1. Lineage (GTDB taxonomy): Bacteria > Bacteroidota > Bacteroidia > Sphingobacteriales > Sphingobacteriaceae > Pedobacter. The sequence goes on from JACMOW010000327.1 coordinate 6,409, forward strand.
GGTCTATTACTTTCGATTACGTTAATTGTGGCGTTAATATTTAATTTAACGTTGTTACCCGCTTTAGTACTCTGGTTAGACAAAAAGAAAACCCGGAAACTCATCCCAGTAGAAGAGGCAGCCAAGAATGAAGATCTCATTGATCATTAAATTTCATTTAGGATCAGCTTTCGGTTTTACTAAAAGTTAATGCTGAAAAGTAGCCCCTTAAAAGTTAAAATAATAGTATTTTGTTTTATATTTATATCAAACAAAATTCCATAGAAAATATTAGATTATTTGAGCAAAAACAACTTCGTTCTGAATTTAACGAAGTTGAAAATAAATGGTACTTCTCAATTGTAGATATTATTTCAATTTTAACAGAAAGTACAAATCCACAACTCTACTGAAGAGCATTAAAAAACATCCTTTGAGCGAGTTCTTCGATTAATCCAATCTATCCCCTGCCCAAAAGCCGAACCATTTAAACTACAGTTAACAAAAGTTCGTGCAGAAAGAACCGTAGAAATTGAAAAACCAGAATTGGTGCAACAACGAATTAGTGATATTTATAAAGCAAAAGGATATAGTGATGATTGGATAAAAAACGTATACGCATAACTATACCAATTGATTACAAAAAATTAAAAGTGCCTAGGAATCCTCAGCAACTTCCTTCCCCACTGGCTTTAACTCCACATTTTCTTCCTCATTATCTAGCTTTTTAGCAAATAAAATTGGATAGAGAAACATTAATGCGCCAATAATAAAAAATACGCCAGAAGCACCTAATATAAAATTACTTCCATCAACCTTATTTTCACTCATTATTTGAGCCGCTACGAGTGCTAGAATTCCTAGAATAATAACATATATCGCTTTTTTTAGTTTGAGAACCTTTAACATAGCTTTGCTTTTTAAAAAATTTGCATTAATTATACAGACAATAACAAAAACTAATACAATAAGTTTGAGGTACTTATCAACAAAACAAATTCAAACAAAACTATCATAATTCATTCTAAAAACGTAACTTTGCATCCTTAATTTTTGAAGATACTTGATTGATGTATAGGGAATTTAAAACTTTAGAATTAGCTAAAATAGGAAAAGAGATACTCGACTTTTGGAAAACGGAAATGATCTTTGAAAAAAGTATCAGCACCCGTTCAAAAGCCAAGCCTTTTACTTTTTATGAAGGACCTCCTTCGGCAAATGGCATGCCTGGTATTCACCATGTGATGGCTCGCGCAATTAAAGATATTTTTTGTCGTTATAAAACCCTTAAAGGCTATCAAGTTAAACGCAAAGGCGGATGGGATACGCATGGTTTACCCATAGAGCTCGCCGTTGAAAAAAAATTAGGTATCACCAAAGATGACATTGGTAAGAAAATTTCTGTAGAAGCCTATAACACTGCGTGTAAAGAAGAAGTAATGCGTTATACCGACGTATGGAACGACCTTACTGAAAAAATGGGTTATTGGGTCGATCTTCAAAATCCTTATGTAACCTATCATAACGAATACATCGAAACCTTATGGTGGATCTTAAAATCGTTTTATGATAAAGGTCTATTATATAAAGGCTATACCGTACAACCTTATTCACCAGCCGCTGGAACCGGATTAAGCTCGCACGAATTAAATCAGCCAGGAACGTATAAAGATGTGAGCGACACCACTGTTGTAGCTCAGTTTAAAGCTAAAAACGAAACTTTGCCTGGTTTTTTAAAACCGTTTGGTGAGCTCTGTTTTTTAGCATGGACAACCACACCTTGGACCTTGCCTAGCAACACTGCATTAACCGTAGGCCCTAAAATTGACTATGTATTAGTTAAAACTTTTAATCAGTACACTTTTGAACCTAGCCAGGTTATTTTAGCAAAAGCTTTGGTAAGCAAGCAGTTTGCTGGAAAATACTTTTTAGCCGAAAATGATGAAGATTTCAACAATTATAAGTCCGCCGATAAAAAAATACCCTACACCATATTAATAACCTTTATTGGTTCAGATTTAGTAGGCATAAAATACGAACAACTCTTAACCTATGCTTTGCCTTATCAAAACGCAGAAAATGCTTTTAGGGTAACTTCAGGAGATTTTGTAACTATTGAAGATGGTACAGGTATTGTTCATACTGCTCCAACTTTTGGTGCCGATGATGCTAGAGTTGCTAAAATGGCAAGTCCAGAAATCCCACCCATGTTGGTACTAGACGAAAAAGGGAATGCCGTTCCTTTGGTAGATTTACAAGGTAAATTTATTGCCTCATTGGGCGGAAATTATGGCGGTAAATACGTTAAAAACGAGTATTATGCAGATGGTGAAGCGCCCGAAAAATCAGTAGATGTAGAGCTCGCCATCCAATTAAAAGAAGAAAATAAAGCCTTTAAGGTAGAGAAATACGTACACACCTATCCACATTGCTGGCGTACCGATAAGCCTGTTTTGTATTATCCACTAGATAGTTGGTTCATTAAAACTACCGCAGTTAAAGAAAAAATGGTTGCGCTAAACAAAACCATCAACTGGAAACCTGAAGCTACTGGAACTGGTCGTTTTGGCAACTGGTTAGAAAATTTGGTAGATTGGAACTTATCTCGTTCTCGTTACTGGGGTACACCTCTACCAATATGGCGCACTGCAGATGGATTAGAAGAAAAATGTATTGGCTCCATACAAGAATTAAATGGGGAAATACAACTAGCTATTACTGCAGGTTTTATGCCCAATGGCTTCGAACTTAAAGATATGCATCGCCCTTATGTTGATGATGTAATTTTAGTATCCGCTAAGGGCGAAAAAATGACCCGTGAACTTGATCTTATCGATGTATGGTTTGATAGTGGCGCCATGCCGTATGCACAATGGCACTTCCCTTTTGAGAACAAAGAAGAATTTGAAAATGCATATCCGGCAGATTTTATTGCCGAAGGCGTAGATCAAACGCGTGGTTGGTTCTTCACTTTACACGCTATTGCTGTTATGCTAAGCGAAAGTAGTGAAGAAATTAAGGCCATTAACAATCACGTAAATAACTTAGGTGTTGCCTACAAAAATGTAGTTTCTAATGGTTTAGTACTCGATAAAAACGGAAATAAAATGTCGAAACGTTTGGGCAATGCCGTTGATCCGTTCAGCACCATTGATACTTACAGTGCCGATGCTACCCGTTGGTATATGATCAGCAATGCATCTCCATGGGATAATTTAAAGTTTAGTTTAGAAGGATTAGATGAGGTGCGCCGTAAATTTTTTGGAACACTTTATAATACCTATTCTTTCTTTGCACTTTATGCAAATATCGATAAGTTTGAAATTGACCTCAATAATCAAACGCCTGTTGCACAACGCAGTGAACTAGACCGCTGGATTTTATCCTTATTGCAAGCTTTAATTGCCGAAGTTGATGAAAGTTACAATGCGTATGAGCCTACAAAAGCAGCTAGAGCTATCCAAAACTTTGTAGATGAGCATTTGAGCAATTGGTACATCCGCTTATCACGCCGCCGTTTTTGGAA
>JACMOW010000328.1 GCA_014377775.1 Pedobacter sp.
AATACCTTTCTTAAACTCAATTGATCATAAGGTTATATAAAAAGTATATGGTATAAAAATACCACAACCACTACAATAATATATTACTATACTACAAAACCAAGTTATAATTTTTTATTGATAAAAGGTTCTAGAAACAACCTCAAATTAACATTGATAATCTTAACAAAGGTTAACATCTCCACTTCGCTGTTGATTTATACATCAAAATAATATTTACTAATATCGAAAGGTCAAAATTAACCTACAAAATGCCTAAAGAGTATCAATAATTAGCAAACATTAAACTTATGTTTGTCAGTACAAGTGATTGTTTATCTCAGCCAAATATAGTTGCAATGAAACATTTATCAAAATTCTCACTATTCGTTTTTCTTGTTGTTGTTTTTCAGTCCCTTCCGTTATACGCACAAAAAACCGCAAAAGCGTATTCAATTGATAGCAATACCGTAATTATCAAAATAAATAAAGGGAAACTTGGCGTAACAATTTGGGATGATAAAACGATGCAAGTACGTTATGCGCCATCAAATGCATTTTCGACTAAAAAAAGTTTATTCCTTAACGAAAAAACAGTTGGCAAACCTAGTTTTAAGGTAACTGAACAGACAAATTATTTGGTTATTACCGCTGATGAGATCGTTGCCAAGGTAAACAAATTAAACGGCCAGATTGCTTTTTACAATAAAGATGGAAAGGAACTATTGAGAGAGAAAACGAATGGAAAATCATTTTATCCTACAAGTTTTGAAGGTTACAAAATGCAAAGTGTTCAACAAAAATTTGTATCGCCTAAAGATGAAGCCATTTACGGCCTTGGTCAGCATCAAGATCGTTTATTAAACATTAAAGGGTATGATTTAGATTTATATCAGCACAATACAGAAGTATATGTTCCGTTTTTTGTTTCTACAAAAGGTTACGGCCTGCTTTGGAATAATCTTTCATACACTAAATTTGGGCAACCAGATTCGATAAAGGTCATTGCAAAAAATCAACTTTTTGATAAAAATGGTGTCTTGGGTGGCTTAACGCTAAACCTTTATGGAGATGATAAATTTGTTAAACCTGCAAAAGCAGAAAGTAAAACGGCTAATCTTGCTATAGCTAGAGAAAATCCTGTTAAGTATGCAAAGCTAACCGGTTACATTTTAGCTGATAAAACAGGTGAATATTCGTTTTACAGTTTTGCTGATGGTACATTTAGATTAAAAGTTAATGGAAAATTAGTATTGGATAATTGGGCACCATACGCAAACGCACGTGATATGGGAAGCATCAATCTAGAAAAAGGCAAAAAATATAAAATAGAAGTTGAGTGGGAAAGATACCATATTAACAACAGCTTCCAACTAAAATGGAGAAAACCTAGCGATCGTTCAGAAACCTCTTTATGGTCTAAAGCGGGCGAAGAAATTAACTATTTTGTTATTGCCGGTAACGATATGGATCAGGTTATTTCTGGCTACCGCACCTTAACAGGTAAAGCTACTATTTTGCCTAAGTGGGCGATGGGTTTTTGGCAATCCAAAGAACGTTACAAAACTCAAGATGAGGTTTTAAACACCGTTAAAGAATTTAGAAAAAGGCAAGTGCCTTTGGATATTATCGTGCAAGACTGGCAATATTGGAAATTAGATGAATGGGGGTCGGCAACTTTCGATCCTTCACGTTACTCGAATCCCAAAGCCATGATTGATACTTTGCATAAGGATTTGAACACCAAATTCATGATTTCAATTTGGGGCAAATTCTATCGCAAGAGCGACAATTTTAGAGAACTCAATAAAGCTGGATTTTTGTATCGGCCTGCGCTTAAAGAAAACTTAGTAGATTTTCTAAAATTCAACTTTTCTTATTATGATGCTTTCAATCCGGCAGCACGTAAAACGTATTGGAACCAAATTAACCAAAAACTTTACAGTAAAGGTGCAGATGCTTGGTGGATGGATGCTTCTGAACCCGAAATGCCAGATCATGATTCAACACCAGAAAATATGGCCCATTTTATGAACCCAACTTTTGAAGGACCAGGGGTGGCAAATTTAAATGCCTATCCATTAATGCATGTAAAAGGTGTTTTCGAAGGTCAAATGCAAGAATCGCCAGATAAACGTGTTGCAATTTTAACTAGATCTGCTTTTGCTGGATCGCAAAAATATTCTACCGTAATTTGGTCTGGAGATATTGCTGGTGAATGGAATAATCTGAAAGCCTCTATCCCGACTGGCTTAAGTTTTTCTATGTCGGGCATGCCCTATTGGACAACCGATATTGGGGGTTTCTGGGTGAAAAAACCTTTAAATAATAAAAGTCCAATATATCAAGAATTGTATACAAGGTGGTATCAATTTGGTGCGTTTTGTCCAATATTTAGAGCCCACGGCGCTGATACCGAAAGAGAAATATGGAATTTTGGTGATGAAAATTCTGGAACTTATCAAACGCAATTAAAATTTAACAAATTACGTTACCGTTTAATGCCATATATCTACACCCTAAATGGTATGGTTAATACAAAAGATTACACCATGATGAGAGGATTGGCTATGGATTTCCCTTCGGATGAAAAAGTGTTAAATATTAAAGATCAATTTATGTTTGGCCCTTCTATTTTGATAAACCCAGTAACGGATAAAGGTGTAACTACTAGAAAAGTGTACTTACCTAAAACCACAAAATGGGTAGATTTTTGGACTGGAAAAACCTATAACGGTGGAGAATCAATTGACGCACAAGCGCCATTAAATTCAATGCCATTATACATAAAAGCAGGCTCAATCATCCCTTTCGGTCCCGATTTGCAATATGCAATGGAGAAAAAAGCAGACCCAATAGAACTTAGGGTTTACACAGGTGCAAACGGATCGTTTGATTTGTATGAGGATGAAGATGTAAATAATAATTATCAAAAAGGTGTATCTAGTTTAATAAACTTTACTTGGAATGAAAATACACAAACGCTAACCGTTGGAAACCGTAAAGGAGATTTCCCGGGAATGTTAAAAAACCGCACCATCAATATCGTTTTTGTTGATGAATGTCATGGCAACGGTGATTTAATTAGCAACAAAATAGACAAAACCATCAGTTACAACGGAAGCACAGTTTCCATAAAAAAATAAATAGTATGAACAGAAAAACATCAATGAAAACGCTAGCGATATTATTAATAAGTGCGGTTTTATTCTCTTGTTCTGCAAAAAGAGATTTTGTTAAAGTACAGGATACAAATTTTACCGTAAATAAAAACCCTTACTACTTTGTGGGTTCAAATTTTTGGTATGGCGCATATTTGGCCGCCGATGCACCCTTTGGTAACAGAGCAGGCTTAATAAGAGAGCTTAATCAACTACAAAAGCTCGGCATTAAAAATTTACGTATTGCTGCAGCGTCAGAAGAATCTGACTTTGGGCTTCCCTTAAGTCCCCCATTTCAATATAAAAATGGAACTTACAATGAAACACTGCTACAAGGATTGGATTTTTTGCTTGCGGAAATGCGAAAGCGAGATATGCGAGCTGTTTTAATGCTCAATAATTATTGGGATTGGACTGGTGGAATGGCAGAATATGTATCATGGACTACGGGTAAACCAGTTATAGATCCTGTTAGCAATAAAAATGAAACTTGGGATAACGCGATGAAGTTTTCTGCAACTTTTTACACCAACGAAAAAGCACAAACGCTATACCGTAAATATATAAGCGTGTTGGTTAACCGTAAAAATACCTTTACCAATAAATTGTACAAAAACGATCCTGCTGTTATGACTTGGCAATTAGCAAACGAACCACGCCCATCTACCGCAGGAGACCCTTTAGAAAGCATGAAAATTTTTAGTAAATGGGTTGATGAAACAGCAGGCTTCATCCATTCCATTGCGCCTAAACAATTGGTAAGTACAGGTGGCGAAGGCAGTAAAGGAACATTAAACAGATTGGATTTTACGTCGCAAGCGCAATCAAGCAGGTATATTGATTACATGACTTTTCACATGTGGCCAAAAAATTGGGGTTGGTATAAGGCAGAAAAGCCTGAGATGTTTGAAAGTGCACTAAAAAACACCAAACAATATGTGGAAGAGCATGTAGATTTAGCCGCTAAATTAAATAAGCCAACCGTTGTTGAAGAATTTGGTTTTGTGAGAGATAACGAAAAATTTTCTACTGATAGTCCGACTACGGCGAGAGATAAATATTATGCGTTTATTTTGGAAATGTTAAAAGCCTCTGCTAATGCTGGAAAGCCATTAGCAGGCATGAACTTTTGGGCGTGGGGAGGCGAAGGCAGAGGGCAACAAAAGGATTTTATGTGGAAAAAAGGCGACACATCCTTTACTGGTGACCCATACAGCGAAGCACAAGGTTTGAATTCTGTTTTCAATACCGATAAAAGCACATTGGAAATTCTATCCAAATACGCCCATGAGCTTGATAAAAAATAATGCAAATGAGCGATGGGACTATCCCATCGTTCAAATTACTTAGCTTAAATCGAAAAAAGATGTTGTTAAAAAAACAGCCAAAATTTGATAACCTATACTTAAATTTATTTTGGCATTTTAGCAATTAGTGCTACAATTCCTCAAACAAAATCTAATCGATGAATAATTATAAGAAAGTTTTCTGTTATATTTTTAGTCTTTTAACCTCTTTATCTACAATGGCGAATGATAGAGAAAACATTATTAATCCAGCTAAAAGAGAGTTCAACATCATAAAATATGGTGCTGTTGCCGATGGAAAAACACTAAATACTATTGCTATCCAAAAAGCGATTGATGCTGCAAATAAACTTAAACTGGGTGGAACTGTAATTTTTCCAAAAGGAAAGTTCCTTACCGGAAGTATAGAGCTAAAAAGTAATGTCGACCTTTTTATTGGTTACGAAGCGGTATTACTTGGTAGCACAGACCCGAAAGACTATAAAAGTGTAAGTTCAGAAGGACGACCAAATTCGCCAAAGAAAGATGACAATACGCATTTGGGTTTAATATTGGCACATAATTTGACAAATATTACGCTTTATGGCCCAGGTAAAATAGATGGTCAAGGAAGAGAATTAGCACTCAACATTGACAGTTTACACCACACAGGCATCAAAATTGATCCAAATTATAGCTATCAAAATATGCGCCCAAGCGAAACGGTTAGGCCAAAATTATTTAGCTTTTCACTATGTAAAAGTGTAAAAATTGAGGGATTGGATATTAGCAGTAGTGCAGGTTGGGGCCTATCTTTCGAACTTTGTGATCGCTTAACCATTAACAAAATTAAATTAACGAATAGGGCTTATTGGAATAATGACGGAATGGACATTACTGATTGCACCAACGTAACCATTACCAACTGTGATGTTAATGCTGCAGATGATGGCATTTGCCTAAAGTCTTATTACCCAGGTTATTTTAACGATAAAATCTACATTGCCAATTGCACCATCCGCTCGAGTGCAAGTGCAATAAAATTTGGTACCGCTTCTTACGGAGGTTTTAAGAACGTAACGATAGAGAACATTGACATTTTCGACACCTTTCGTTCTGCAATAGCCATAGAATCTGTTGATGGAGGAATAATAGAAAATATTAAAGTGCAAAATATTACGGCAAAAAATACTGGCAATAGTATTTTTATCCGTTTGGGTAATAGATCTGGAGATAAGCCTGGTTTGATAAAAAATGTACTGATAAAAGATATGAAGGTTCAAATTCCTTTCGGCCGACCAGATATAGACTACGATTTAAGAGGTCCAGAGGTTCCCTATTTTCACAATCCCTTCCCCGCTTCTATTGTGGGCATTCCTGGCTATGCAATTGAGAATGTTGTGATTGAAAATGTTGAAATTACCTATCCTGGTAGATCGAGTAAGGGAATGGCCTATTTACCATTAAGCCGATTACAACAAGTACCCGAAAAAGTAAAGAATTATCCAGAGTTTGATATGTTCGGTGAATTACCTGCTTGGGGTTTCTATGTGCGACACGCTAAAGGTTTGCAGTTTAAAAACATCAGCTTGAAATTAGATCATGATGATTTTAGACCAGCTTATGTTTTTGATGATGTTACTGATTTGAAAATGGATAATATTAGTTTGCCCGAAGTTAATCACAAACAAATTATTTTAAATAAAACTACAACCGTTCAATTTGGTGCTAATGCGGAGGCCGTAAAACAAGCGCAATAAAGTTCATCATTTTACTAAAAAAAGAATTAATAGCGCTGCTAAAATCGTTTTAACAACTCAAAAATAATGATTAGAGAATCCTTACTTATTTTATGTTTACTTAGCGTAGTGATTTTCCAAAGCTGTAAAACTCTTTTTTCAACAAGCGTTAAAAACGATGCAAATGATGGAAAAAAAATTGCAGAATATTTAAAAGATGGAAAACATCTTTTTGGCCATGAAAGCACCATTATGATGGGCGTTGCAGGAAATCAAGATTGGGAGTTAAAAACCAAAAGTGAAATCCCCATCAATATCGGCAATCAAAAATCGGATGTGAAGTACATGATAGGCCAGCTCCCTTCAATTATGGGCTACGATGCATTTAAACTAATACTAGATGTTACCGATGGCCCTAACAGAATGCCAGATGTAGAAACAAGTTTAGCGGCATTAAAGCTTTACCGGGAAAGCGGTGGACTCATCTCTTTCGATTGGCACATGCAGCCCATATTTTTACCAAACTATAAAGAAAGGGCATACCGCATGGATGAATTTGACAACAATCCATATATCGCCTCGACGAAAACACAACAGCCATTTTACAATATTGCCAATGGTTTTAAAACTAAGGATAAATGGTGGATGGAATATGAAGCCAAGAGGCTAAAGCCAATGGCCGACCGTTTAAAGCAAATTTCTGCTCATGGTTCGGGAATTATTTTTAGGCCCTTTCATGAAGCAGATGGAGACTGGTTTTGGTGGAGATTAAAGTATTTGGAAGGTGATTTACCATTGAATGGAAAAGAAGCCTTGATGGAAGTTTTTGTAGAAACAGCAAGATATTTGAAAAAGGAATTACCCAATATGTTAATTGCTTTCTCAACCGACAAGCTCAATTACGTCAGTCACGCGAATGCGAATGATGAAGAAATAGCTAAACATTATGCTGCTGAGTTTAAAACTTTCTTACCCAAAAACGCATCAGACTTATTCCTGATTGATATTTATGGTATGGACCTTTACACGAGTGAGGCACATCCCGAAGAAAGTTTAAAAAACTACCGGCTAAAACTACAAGGCTTATCACTTTTAGCAAAACAAGATGGTAAAATAGCAGCCATTACCGAGGCGGGAAACCGCGGAACACCTGCAGAGGAAGATGACAGACAACCTACCATTAAATGGTTCAACGATTATTTATTTTCGTGGATTAGTGATCAGAAAATCAATGTTGCTTTTACTGTAATTTGGCAAAACTGGAGCAATAATCGAGATAAAACTGTTGCATACCCAGGTGATGGATATTTTGTGCCTGTTGATAAAAACTCCGATCCGGGCAAAGACTTTATTAAATACGCAACAAGAAAACAAACCATTATGCTCCAACAGTTTAAATCAGATTTGCGTAAATTTAACACGAATTAAAATGCCGATTAAAGCAAGTTAAATGATCAATATTTAACTGCGAAAATTTAAAGATAAAAATTAGTAATTGTAACCAAGATGAAAAAAAGCTTTTATCTTGGCAATAAGTTTTCCATTAAAGTAGAAAACAATACAGACAAAAATGACAATATCCAATCCGCAATCATCAACGGCAAGAAAGTTAATAACTTCCAGTTGCTTCATAAAGATATTATTAAAGGTGGTGAATTGAAGATTGTGTTGGGGAGCAAACCAAATAAAGCTAATTAATTTTAAAAAAACAGTGTAGACATAAGCTTAGCGAGCTAATAAAATCATTTAATATTTTACAAAAGACATCATTATGAAATTTAACACGAAAACCGCCGCTTTATTACTGCTATTATTTAGCACTCTTGGATCGTTTGCGCAGTGGAAACCTACCGGTGGTAAAATAAAGACCACTTGGGGAGAGCGGTTGAACCCAAAAAGTGTTTTAGCTGAATATCCCCGACCCATTTTAAAACGCCAAAATTGGAAAAACCTTAATGGCTTGTGGCATTATGCCATTACCGATACTAGCAAAAACCGCCCAAATCAATTTCAAGGCAATATTTTAGTTCCTTTTGCAGCAGAGTCTAGCCTATCAGGTGTGATGAAAACTGTAGGTGCATCCCATAATTTGTGGTATAATACTACGTTCAACATCCCGAGTAATTGGCGTGGAAAAGACATATTACTGCACTTTGGAGCAGTTGATTGGAGAACCGAGGTTTGGATTAACGATGAAAAAGTTGGCATGCACGAGGGAGGCTACAATCCTTTTTCTTTTAATATTACCCCTTACCTTAACAAATCAGCGCAAAAAATTACGGTAAAGGTTTGGGATCCAACAGATGAAGGTCCACAACCTAGGGGAAAACAAGTAAAAAATCCTGATGGAATTTGGTACACGCCTGTTACAGGCATTTGGCAAACGGTATGGCTAGAACCTGTTGCCAAACAGTACATTTCTTCGTTAAAAACAGTAGCAGATATAGACAACAGCACCATCAATATTACACCAACAATAATTGGAGCAGGCATTGATGACTTACTAGAAATTAGTATTTCAATGGATGGTAAGTTGATTTCGACCACAAACGAAAAAATTGGCAAGACCATTTCGATACCAGTTAAAAATGTAAAACTTTGGTCGCCAGAATATCCTTTTTTATACCAACTAAAAGTAACACTTTTACGTAATGGAAAGCTTAGCGACGAAGTTGGAAGCTATTTTGCCATGAGAAAAATCTCTACCGGTAAAGATAGTAATGGTATTGTAAGGTTGGAGTTGAACAACAAAATCTATTTCCAATTCGGTCCCCTCGATCAAGGTTGGTGGCCAGATGGTTTATATACTGCGCCTTCTGATGAGGCACTGAAATACGACATTGTTAAAACAAAAGAAATGGGTTTTAATATGATTAGAAAGCACATTAAAGTTGAACCTGCGAGGTGGTATACCCATTGCGATGAAATAGGCATGCTAGTTTGGCAAGATATGCCGAGTGGCGATAGTAGCACAAATTGGCAAGGACGCGGATATTTTAACGGCAAAGAACTAATTAGAACTGCAAAATCTGAAGCAATTTACAAGAAGGAATGGAAAGGAATTATGGATAACTTATATTCTTATCCATGTATTGCAGTCTGGGTGCCATTTAACGAAGCCTGGGGACAGTTTAAAACCGAAGAGATCACAAAATGGACTAAAGCTTACGATCCGAGCAGACTCGTAAATCCAGCAAGCGGAGGCAACCACTACAAAAATACTGGCGATATGGTGGATATACATAACTACCCTGCCCCTAAGCTAGAAATGAATGGCGCCGACTGGGTAACTGTTCTTGGCGAATATGGCGGCATCGGCCTTCCAATTAAAGATCACTTATGGAAGAATGACAAGAATTGGGGTTACATTAATCTAAAAAATAGCGTAGAAACAACAGCAGAATACGTTAAATATGCAAAACAATTAGTCGAGTTAGCAAAGAAAGGATTATCGGCAGCTGTTTACACCCAAACAACTGATGTTGAAGGCGAAGTAAATGGTTTGATGACTTACGATCGTAAAATTGATAAATTGAGCATTCCCGATGTGAGAAAGGTGAACTTAGAAGTGATTAAATCTATCCAGCCATAAAGGCATAAAAATTTTAACACCTTTAATTAATAATTATTTGGGCGTTTTTACACGCTGTACACTATATCTTTTTGGCGGAAAAAGCCAAAAAGTATGCCGCTTCCATCGTTAACGCCAGCGAGTCTGTCAAAAACCGTATTTATGATAAATAAACCGTTTTTATCAATCGAACTCAATTTATAAATGATAACCTAAAAATAAGAAGCTGCATCAAAAAAATGAATATAAATTTATACAAAATAAAATTTTATTACCCTTAACTTCTTTGCCATTAAAGCGAAATTTTGTTGCTTTTATGGTTAATTTAACCACAAAACCAACAAAAGAAAACAAAAGTATCTCAAACAAAATATCGTTTCATTTCACTGTATTCGATTTATTAGACAACCTCCCATTTTTACAATATTACCTTAATTGGCATCTATTTCGCTAAATTGTTTGTTTTTATAAACCGTATCAATTCATCCGCCATGGCTTTTTGCTCTTTAATACGAGGATGACCTGCTGAGTTTTTCGGTTTGAAGATATCAACAAAAACCTTCTGATCATTAAGCTGGCTAACTGCATCTTTCACATATCCGGGCCATTTAGAGCCTTCATTAACCACATCCATATTACCTAATACACAAACGATATTCGCATTGGGGTAAACCTTTCTTAGCGAAGAAATAAAATCTTTGTATGCATTTATTATAAATTCTTCGGTAGGCTTTGTATTACTAAATCTCTTTCTAAACTGCACATGTTCCGGTTTTACCACCAAAGAATTATCATTTTGAAATAAATTTACCACAACGATATTTGGCTGATATTTAGAAAAATACCATTTATTGGTAGAATCATTAGGGTTTAACCTATCGTAAATTTCGGGCATAATAGCCGAATCCCAGCTCACTGTAATCCCAATTCCACTTTTAGAAGTATTGTAATATTGGGCATTAAAATGCCTAGCGGTAATGGCTGCATAGGTATAATAATTGTTAAAATATTCTGCAAAGTAGGTGTCTTCCATACCATCAGGCACCTCTATACCGTGCCCAGCGGTAATAGAATCGCCAAAATACTCCATCATTACAGGCTGTTTAATATGCTGTTTAAGCACTTTGGCATTTTCCTCGACTAAAAATCCATAAAATTTGGTAATCCGCTCATCGGTATTTGTGGCTTTAAAAAGCTGAATGGTGTGTGCACCTTTGTTTAAATTCGTGGCAACAGTATAGTTGTTTTTACCTTTTAAAACTTTTATTTTACTTGCATATTTACCGTCGATAATTACATCATAATAGTTGACATCGATATTTTCTCCTAAGATAACCTTTACGGAAGGCGAATTTTTAACCTTGATTTGAACACTTGTACCACACCAATAAAAACTAGCAACAGAGTCTGTTTGTGTTATTCTGCCCATATAATTTAAGCGCTGATTGTCGTTTTTAATAAGTTCATATTTTTGTCCGAACGCTGTATTTGCTAAAAAGAACAATAATGTTCCCGTAATTAGTTTAGTTCTTAACATAATGAGTTATTTAATTTTTTGTTTTCATATTTTTCGTTGTAGCAATCTGTACAGATTGTTTGCCAACTGAGTATAGATATTCCTTTTTTAAACCATTAATATACTTTAACCTCCCAAATTCCTGGACGTGAGTTTTGTTTCTCGTTTCTTAAAATGACGCGGACATACCTTGCTTTAAATTTAGCGCTGCTTACCAGTGGCGAACCAATCTTTTTGTTCTCCCACTGGTTCTCCGCCAGTTTCCAATCTCTATTATCCTCAGATACCACAATTTTATACTGATAGGCTTTAATCGGGAATTCTGGAAAAATTTGAATTTCATTGAACGACTTTACAGCCCCAAAATCTAACTGCAACCATTCTTGCGCATATTTTCCGCCAATCCATAGGTTTCCGTTATTCTCGTCAACGGCAAATCTGCCGGGTGTAACTACAGAATCCAAATCGTTAGAACCATTGATTTTTGCCCCGAAAGCCCAATTTTTCCTTGTTGGAAATGCTTTTAGTGCCCCTACCCCTTTATGCGTAGTAACTACTCGCTGTAAAGAACCATCTGGATTAAAGTTAAGCTCATCAGCTGCAACTTGCCTTAATTTTTGCGAAATATCGTACTTATCTAAAGTATTAAAACGATGATAAACGATGTAATATTTCCCGCCGAATTGTAAAATAGTGTGGTGAGCGGTAGATTTTATTTTTTTATCCTTATCGTCTGTACTCATAATCGGGCGCACCATTCCTTCTATCCAAGGGCCGTAAGGCGTTGGTCCGGTAGCGTAACGAACCTGATAAGTCTCATCCCAGGTTTTACCCCAGGAATAAGAGAAATAGTATTTTCCATTTTCTTTGAACATGTAAGGCGCCTAAAAATAATGCGGAGGCGTCACGTCCTTTGGCATTTCGGTAAAAGAAATCATATCTGGATTCAACTTTACGCCCAAACATCTGCCTTCAATATCACGTCCACTGTCTGAGGAACCCCAATATAAATAGGCCTGTCCATCATCATCCACAAAAGCTTCGGCATCAATCGTTTCTACGTAAAAATATTCCTTATGGCGGAACAAAGGACTATTATCTGCTTTGGCGTTTTTCCATGGACCGCTTGGTTTATCGGCAACACCAACCCAAACTTCCTGACTAACGGTTAAGTACATGTAAAACTTGCCGTTTGGTGCCTTAATTACACTTGGTGCCCAAACGCCTGAACCAGTTCCAGTAGTGCTTAAACATTGTTCTTTGGTCGGCCAGTTTAAATAATCGCACTTCCAATTCACGAAATCTGTTGATGACCAAACCGCCATTTTTGTAATATCATTCCAGCTTGGCATATCAATGGTGGCATAAATATAAAAAATTCCTTTATCCTCGATAATGGTTGGGTCTGTAAAATAGCCTGGCAACAATAGATTTCCAGTTTTTGGGCTATCAAATTTCAAATCTTTTTTTAACCAGAGATTGATGATAGATCGATCGGGGTTTTGAGCGAAGCTATTGAATCCGATAGCGGATACAAGCGCTGTTAAAAGGTAGTTTTTTGTTCGTTTTAAGTTCATTATGTTTATTTATTTTGGCCAAGACCAATTCATTAAATCATTGCTCCAAGCAATGCCGATGGATGCATTTTTATCAAAATCACCTTCTTCTTCTGTTTTTGGGCCAGAGGCGTGAAAAAACATCACATATTTACCAAAGTGGTTATTGCTTTTCAAATTGATCACCGTTCCAGCGGTAAGCCTTCCTTTCGCCCAGTCCCAATTCTTTTGGTTAAGCGTTATCAAGTTGCCCCAATCTTCCCAGGTTTTTAAGTCTTTTGATTTTTTAATGGCTATTCCATTTTTAGGCGAATGAATTAGAATATATTCTTTTTTTTCGTGAAGTACGGACGTATTCTCTCCGGATTCGGTGTGTCCAAATAATTTCCAATGGTGTAAATCATAACTATATGACATGCTTACTCCGTTTTGCTTATAAAAACACCACCATTTACCTCGCTCGTTCTCATCTGCCAGTAAATAAGGATCGATCATTCTTCCCATATTCTTAAAAGAAACTTTAGGCCCTTTTACTTTCATGATTTCTGGTGTACTCCAGTTTTCTAAATCTTTACTTCGCATGATGTACAAGCGAGCATCTCCGGTCCCAAATCTTGGCATCTCGCTCACTTTATACATTGGACGAGGATACGTTTGCAAGCATAATACCCATTCATCATTAAATTTTACCACATTTCCTGGACTCGAAAAATCCAAAGTCATATCCCGTGGGGTAATAATTTTTATCGGCGACCAGTTCTTTAAATCTGTCGATTTACTCATAGCTGTGTAAGAATAAACAAAGCCGTCTTCCGAGCGTACCAAAGTAAAAAAGAGGTACATGGTTTTACCGTGAAATAAAATTGCCGGGTCCCGATAAGCAGTAGAATCATTCCCTTTAAAAATGATGGGTGATTTTAAGGTTTTTAAAAAGTTCTTTTGAGCGATTGCCTGAGTTGAACCCGATAATAGTAAACCAAAACAAAATGCAATTACTAATTTTTTCATGTTAAATAATATGTTTCCTAATTTCTTGATCTGATTTTTAATCATTAACCTGCTTTATAGCGGTAAATTCTTTAATTTCATTAGTTGCTTTTGAACATTATTTTCCCAAACTCATCAATTGATAAAGATTTTTTAGCAAGTCTTTTCTTAACTTACTTAACATTTTCTAATTGCACCGCAGATTTATCTACATCTGATTTAAAACCAAATCCATCTTTTAAGGTTATTGATTTAAGTGCAGAATTAGATGGCGAAGCACTTCCTTGAAAATTATTGATTTTTAAATTTTTAAAATCGTTTACCAAAATTCCGTTAGTGAAAAAAGATGGAAGGCCGGTATCCCACTGCAGTTTAAAATCATCTATGGTTAACTCCTTCACTTTACTAGCATACAATGCGGGAATATCATGACTAAAAATGTTTCTGTGCGCATACATTTGTCCCCTTAAATCTATGTTTCCGCCAGCCACATTGCTGAGCTTGCTATCGGTAATTTTAAAAGTTACATTTTTAAAACAAAGATTTTCAATGGTGTTTTCATCACTACCGTAAACTAAAATTCCATTTTCTCCTTCGCAGATAATATTGCTAAAATTTACATTTTTTATTTGCCCAAGCTTTACATCGGGATTACAGCGTACTGCTGAAATATGGATGGGTTCTCCATTTCCCCACCAATAACCTGTTTTTAACTTGGTTTCGCAATCCTTTTTGATGCCTTTGTAACCTGGTATTTCAAAATGATGGGAATAACTCACCACAGCGATAGCATCATCTCCGGTTCTGATATCTGAATTTGCAATTACCACATTAAAACTGCTGGTAATATCAATGCCATCTGCATTAGGAACGAGCAGGCTACTCCAAAGCCTAATCCCATCGATTTTAA
>JACMOW010000329.1 GCA_014377775.1 Pedobacter sp.
AGGTTCCTTATAGAGATCCAGGAGAAAGTGTATTAAATGCACCAAAGGTAAGAAAGGGCGTGCAAGAATTAGATTATCTGATTGCAGAATTGAATGCAGCTTTACCTGATCTCCCTATGGATCCTACAACTAGGGCAAACAAAAATGCAGCTCGTGTTCTTTTAATGAAATGTTATTTAAATAAAGGAGCCTTTGCAAACAGAACTGCTCCTACTTTTGCCGCTGCAGATATGACGCAGGTTATAACATTGGCAGATCAGATTCTTTCAAGTGGTTCATACACTTTTAGTCCTGTTTATTTTGATGCATTTGCACCAAATAACGGAGCAATAGGAACAGAAAATATTTGGACACAGGAAAATATTGGTGGAACATCTGCTGCTAATTTACGTTCAAGATGGCACTCTACCATGCATTACAACCAAAACCCAAGTGGTTGGAATGGTTTTAGTACGCTATCAGATTTCTACAACAAATTTGAAGCAACTGATAAAAGAAGAGGAATAAATTATCCTTACACTACTCCGGGCGCACCACCAAATCCTGGTAATAGGGTTAATGTTGGTTTCTTAAGAGGTCAGCAATACAATTTAACAACCGATGCACCATTAAAAGACAGAACGCCGGACAATCGCCTACTATCTTTTACTGATGAAATTAAAATAATTGGTAGAGAAGCTAATTTGGAAGTAACCGGTATCAGAGCATACAAATATCCAATCGACTTTCAGTACGATGATAATGGTAATGTAAATAATGATTATGTATACTTCAGGCTTGCGGATGTAATTTTAATGAAAGCAGAAGCAATTTTAAGAGGTGGAACTGGCGGATCTAACGCAGGTGGTTATGGCACTACAGCTGTAGGTCTTGTAAACTCAGTAAGAACACATGCTTCAAGAAGCGCCAGCGCATTAGCCGGTGTAACGCTTGATCAGTTAATTGATGAAAGAGGCAGAGAACTGTATCTTGAAAGTTGGAGGAGACAGGATCTTATCCGTTTTGGTAAATTCCTTTTGCCTTGGCAGGAGAAACCAACAGACGATCCAAAATATCTGTTGTTCCCAATTCCAAATGGTCAGCTAGCTTCTAACCCAAATTTGGTTCAAAACCCTGGTTATTAGTTTCCGTAATTCTTTATATAAAAAGAGAGGTCATTTATTTGGCCTCTTTTTTTATACATTAAACTTTGGTAAATTTTTGCGATGTTACTTACAAAAGAATTAAATTTACCAACGGTTATTTGATATGAAAAATCCATTGCTGCTACAACTGCTTATTTAAATGAAATATTTTTTTCCAATCCTCATTATTCTGTTTTTTTTGTCATCCTGTTCAAAAAAAAAGGAAATACCACTTTTCGAATTAGAAGAAAATACAGGCATTCAATTTAATAATAAAATTATCGATGGTCCACTGGAGAACAGTTTTCTCTTTCGGAATTTTTATAATGGTGGTGGTGTAGCTATCGGAGATATAAATAACGATGGGCTTGCTGATGTAATCCGTACCAGCAATATGGGTCAAAATAAATTATACCTGAATAAAGGACGGATGAACTTTCAAGATATTTCTACGACCACTGCAATAAAAC
>JACMOW010000330.1 GCA_014377775.1 Pedobacter sp.
GGCAACCGCCCTTGTTTGACAATCGGATGCGTTCCTTTCACAACCTTGACATTTGCTTTTGGTTTAACAACACTGATCTTATGTACACGCATACGGGAGGTGGTTCAAGGCCCGCTAAACTTTCGATGAAGATGGCGGACACCTTGCTCAAGTTTATGCAAACCGGTAATCCAAACGGAGCAGGTTTGCCGACATGGGCTAAGTACACATCCGACAAAGGAGAGACAATGATTCTCAACGATCAATCTGAATTAAAGAACGATCCTGACAGAGAAGCAAGAAAAGCCTTTGTCTAAATTAAACAGTACAATTCGAACCGTATGCCACTAAAATGATTTGACACCTATATAAAGACTAACCTCTAAATAATTTTTTGATTTGATAATCTAATTCTCTTACAAAATAAACCATGGTTTATTTTGTAACGGATTGAATAGTAAACTGAAAATCATTTGGGTAGTGGCAATAAAATTTGGTATTCGGCAACATCAAAATTTTAAACCTTTTATATCCAACGTAGCAAATCATTACAGATATAAAAAGCATCTTGGAAGTAAAATTCTGAGATGCTTTTTATATTTTTACTTCTACAAATAATCACTAAAAAAATGAGAGGACTCAATAAAGTAACATTAATCGGAAATCTGGTTGCAACTAAAGAAAAGTGAAAAATTTCCCACGACTTCCGTAGATTTTTTTAGTCGCTATAAAATTACCTTTGTGCGATTGTAGGAGTGCATCAAAAAGTGTGGGGCAAATAATTTTTTATTTTTTCAACACCAGAGAATCTGGGTTTAAGAGACTATCTTAAAATTATTCGTTTAATTTATAAACGTAATTGCCCCACACTTTTTGATGCACTCCTAATCTGGTATAGGTAGTTAAATATGTATAAATCGTGAACTACCAGGATGAAAAAATTAACATTTAAACTAAAGTGGTAAGAGATATGACGTATTCGCAATTTTTAGGGAATCAAAATTGCTACTTCACTTAATACTACATCCATTGTATTACTCTTGAGTTTTGTAAATCTTTCTAAAATGAATTAATTCTTCGAGCTATGTTCGTAAGTATTGCCAAATTAACAAGAAACTGAAAACAACCACTTTTTATCGCATTAAAATCAACTTCTACTATTTATTTATCACCTTTCTGAGTGCATTTCACTCACACAGTTATGCCCAATGACCAAACTTTGGTAATATTTATATTGGATCAGGGGAATTCTGTTTTTATTAGATTCATTCTGTGCACCAAATTCATAATGAACACACGTTTTTTTACAATTTATAAGTTTTTTTGTCATTAATCTTTATAAGTAAATATTTGAAAATTCCACTAATTACCATGAAAAAAACACTATTTTCCATAATAACCATTGCACTATTATTTTTATCAAACGTAATCTTTAGTCAGACTCCCAATAATGGCACAGCCAATTTAGGAATACTTACCTCCTTTGGAGCTTACACAGGAACAGGAGGGGTTGCAAATGGAACTGGAGCATCCTTTACTGGTGATGTAGGTACAAATGTTGGAATAATTAGCGGATTTGGTGCGTCACCTTCTTTTACTGGCAATACCTACAATGCGAATGCGACAACTTTGCAAGCCAAATTCGATTTATTTAGGTTTTATATTCATCTTTACGACAAGTTTGTTGACTTTCCTGACACTCATGCTCCTGCTTTTGGAAATGGTGAGACGCTAACACCTGGCGTTTATTCCATACTTGGTGCTGGATCTATAGCAGGAGTCCTTACGCTCGACGGAGGGGGCAATCCGAATGCTTTCTTTATAATAAAATGGGGCGGGGCCTTGACCGTGGGAGCGGGGGCAACGGTAACTTTAACTGGAGGAACAAAATCTTGTAATGTTTTTTTTATGGCTGATGGAGCTATTTCAGTTGCGGCTAATGCTAATTTGAACGGAACTTTATTCGCAAAAGTAGGTGCTGTAGGGATTGGGGCAGATGCTGTTCTCGAAGGAAGAATGCTTAGCCTGGAAGGAGCGATAACTACTGGAGCCAGATCGGTTGTTAGTCCACCTCCTAGCACTTGCACTATTCCAATATTTTGTGAATCGGGCTGTAGTCCTGCCCCGTCTGTTGATGTTTTGGGCGTTCTGTCAAACTATGCCCTTTTTACCAGTTCAGGTGCTGTATCAAATACCAGTACCAGCGGAATTAGTGGAAAAATTGGAACAAATGCTGGCGCTTCATCTGGTTATGGGTCATCTATTATTATAGGCTCTTTTGAAACTGCTAATGCTGCTACAGCACAAGCAAAAATAGATATAGATAACGCTTATACCGCCCTTATGGCTCTACCAAATACGGTAACTAACCATGTTGCGGCTTTTGGTACTGGAGAAACAATTAATGCTGGAGTTTATTCTGTGAATGGTGCAGGTTCTTTAGGAGGAAC
>JACMOW010000059.1 GCA_014377775.1 Pedobacter sp.
ACCGAAAGGTACCCAATTTGCATTAAAACTCCAACAGTGTAAATCTCTGTAGATGGCAAACGAAGTGTAAGAAATATTTTTCGCCTTAAAATCCCAACCCGAGTTAAATTGCACTTTCCATTTTGGTGTGAAAGAAAAATCGCCATTAAAATTTAGGGTGTTACTTATCTGTTGTGTTTCTTTTCTGCTTAAAGCATTATTGTAGCTAAAACTATATGAAAATGCAACGTTCCAGGGGATCGTAAAATCAACAAAAGCATTGGGATCTCTACTAATAGCTTCTAATTCTTGTAATTGTTCTGGTGTTCGCCCTTGGTTACCTGGTTGGTTATTTAATTGATCCATATTCTCATTTCGCTTCTTCAAGGCGGCCGGATTTAGACTAAAATCGAAGGAGAAGTTAAAATTAGTTAATCGTGGTAGTTTACCTTGAGAAAACACGTATCTATCTGATTCGAAAAAATTAGTATTCGCCGGAATTAATCCATTTGCCGGCGTTATAATTTGATCTACAAGATATGGATTTAAGCTACCACTAAAGTTAAATCCTAATTTATCGGTAAATTGCGAGCGACCACTAAAACCGATTGGAGAAAGTTTTTTTTCGGGTGCCATAAAATTGTAGGTACCTGAAAAAGATAAACCCTGGATAATTGGAATTTTTTTCAGTCCGCCGTCAGTGGTATCCTTTTTCGATTTAACTTTTAACTCCACATTATTATCAACAGAGAAACTTAGATTTGCCTGTTCACCAAAAGAAGGGCCTCCGTACTGCGCACCCTCAAATATGGAATATTTAAGTAGATTACCGTTTCTGTCTCTAATAGGAGTGCTATTAATGGGTGAATTACTTCTACCTGGCCTAATGTCGTTGTTGTAATAAAACGACTCTTTATAATATCCATATTTTGCTGCCGAGAAATCTGGTTTATAGGAGAAACTAAAATTTGGGGTCATTACGTGGCGAATTCCTTTAATGTTACCAAAGTTTTTAAAATTCTTTTGTCCATAAATCTTGGTAGACATGCTCATCCCAATATTATATTCGCCAGCTCTTTTAAAGCCACCAATTGTATCTCTAGCTATACTATCGCTATCTAAAAATCGGCGTTGATTAACGGTTTGAAAATACCATTTTTCGCTATAATTGGCATTGGCATTAAAATTAAAATAGTTTAGCACATTAAAGGCCATGTTAATAGGTATGGTATGGGAAACACCATTTCTAAACCTTTTTAATCCCCCTTTATCGAATAACAAATCTTCTCGGGTGTTTACGGTGTTCGCAGCCTGCATACTATAACCAACAGCTATTTTTCGATACCATTGCTTACCTCCAATACTCTTTTTTGAGTCGAATGGATTTAAGGTGCCCATGTTTAAACTAATCTCTGGTAAGCTCAATGAAATAGTCTTTGTTTGCGTTTCCTGATTACTTCTAAAAGCACCCGTAAAGTTAAATAATCCACCTCCAAATACTTTGCCATAAGAAATACTTGAACTTAAGGTATTTTGTGCAATGGCATTAATATCATACGTTCCCACTGCCTGATTTTGGACAAAGAAATTTGAGGTACCCGCATTAACCGATGCATTAAATGTTGTACCTGGACGCGCATTGGGAGCCTGTGTATGCTGCCATGAGATATTAAAGGCTGTTTGCGGATCGTATGCTGGTGTACCTTCCAATCCGTTTCTTACACTCGAAAAGCTAAGATTTACCCCACCATTGTACTTATATCTTTTTAAATATTGAGAGGCAAAAGATACATCATAGCTACCGTTTGTGAACACATTTGTGATTACCCGCCCATCAATATGATCGTTAAAGGCCATATAATACCCTCCTCCATTAAGAGAAAAGCCCCTTGTTTGATCTTGATTTGGTGAGGGAAGGATAAAACCTGAAGATTTTCTATTGGGTTTCGGAAAAAATCCAAAAGGCAATCCCAATGGCATGGGTATATCTTCAATTTTTAAGTAAACAGGACCAGTAATAATTTGCCGCTCGGTAATAATGCCCCTAGTAATATATATACCATAGTGCGGGTGAGTTGGGTTGTTACAGGTACTAAAAACTTGTCCCTTTATGTGTACTTCGTTGTCTGGTTGTGTTTTAGCTTTTCCACCGGAGAAAAACCCCCCTTGTTGGGCGGTGTAAATTCCATGAATGGTGCCCGTTTTCTCTTTGGTATAATAATAAAGCGAATCAGCATTACCCGTTCCCTCTTCACCCATTTTAAACATTGGGCGACCAACATACCTGCCATTTTTGTTCCTTATCCCACTGGCAAAAACGATCCCCTTTTTCGAATCATATCGAATGTAATCTGCATTTAATTCAAAACCATCTGACGACACCTTCGCATTGCCATAAAGATAAACTATACCTGTTTTCTTTTCTGTAACCGTCGAGTCTCTGGCAGCATATTGAATTTTATCTACTTCAACGTCTTTACTACCTTTACGAGTTGTATCTGCTTTTTGGGTAGTTTGCTGAAAAGAAAAATAAGTTGCTGCTTTTACCGTTTTATCAACAATTGTTAATAATACTATGGTCAAAATAAAAATGATATCTCTTAAAAGTTTCAATTTCGTGTGTGAATGTTATTTTTGTATTATTGTTTTAACCCAAAACGTTCAAAATTAATGAAAAATATACCATTGGTTAGACCAAATGCGATTTTGATGCTATTTATTTGTCTGGCAACCTACTTACTGCCTAATAATCAGGTATTTGCGCAAGAATATAAAATTAAAACAATTGTAATCGATGCAGGGCATGGCGGTAAAGACGGATCAACCCGCGGCGAATATTCAACCGAAAAGGATGTGGCTTTAAAAACAGCATTGAGGTTGGGTAAATTAATAGCAGACAACGTTAAGGATGTTAAAGTAATTTATACCCGAACAGACGATACTTTTATTCCGCTTTATGAGCGCATTGGAATAGCCAACAATGCCAAGGCAGATATTTTTATTTCCATTCATTGTAATGATATGCCACTTTTTGCAAAAAGATACATTAGCAGCTATGTTAGAAATAAGAAAGGTAAAAAAGTACCTGTTTATAAAACTAGGTATTCAAAGAGTACCTCAACCAAAGGAACAGAAACTTTTGTTTCGGGAATTGGAAGGGTAAATGAGCAAGATGAAGCCATCAAAAGAGAGAATTCTTCTATTTTTTTAGAGGATAATTATAAGGAAAACTACGACGGGTTTAATCCAAATGATCCAGAAAGTGCAATTATCTTATCGCTCATGAAGAATACATTTCGTACTCAAAGTTTAAAATTGGCTAAACTGGTTCAAGATGAGTATGTAAATGTTGGGCGAATTAATAGAGGTGTGCAAGAGAAAAGTTTAGCTGTGCTTGCCCGTGCAGGAATGCCTGCTATTTTAACAGAGATAGGGTTTATAAGTAATCCAACCGAAGAAGATTATATGAACTCAGAAGCAGGGCAGATTGAGATTACCGAATGTTTATTAAAAGCCATACAAGCATATAAGGTGAGTGTAGAAATCTAATTACATTTAATTTATTGTAAATTCGCAACAAATAACGATTAATGAGAAAAAAAATCAGCCACCTATTTATACTTATTTCTTTATTTTGTTTACGGAGCGAGGTTTCTCAAGCTCAGGGTTATCGAATTAAAACAATTGTAATTGATGCGGGCCATGGTGGGGTGAAACCTGGTGCAAAAGGAAAAATTTCGCTAGAGAAAAATGTTGCATTGGAAGTAGCTTTGATGTTAGGAAAAAAATTTGAAGAAGATATGCCCAATGTAAGAATCATTCAAATTCGTAAAACAGATGTTGATGTAGATTGGTACCGTAGAGCGGAAATTGCAAATGATGCTAAGGCTGATTTATTCATTTCAATTCACTGTAATTCGATGGATAAGGGTAACCATACCACCCGTGGAACGGAGACATTTGTAGGTGCTTACAGGCGTATAAATGAGATGGATGCAGCCCTTAAAGAAAATGAGGATATCATTAATGATAAAAACTATAAAAAAAGGGCGGAAGCGATCATTATAGATCCTGAAGAACTAATCAAGTTATCTTTATACAAATCACTTTACAGAGCAAAAAGCCTATCTTTGGCAAAAATGGTTCAAAAAAATTACACTGAGCTAAACAAAAGGGTAAATAGAGGTGTTAAAGAGCAAGGTTTATTGGTATTACAGCGAACAGCTATGCCATCCATACTTACAGAGATTGGTTTTATCTCTAATCCAGAGGAGGAAGAATACATCAATTCGGCCGATGGACAACAAGAAATAGTAGATGCCATTTTTAAGGCTATTGCGCAATACAAAAAGGAAATTGAGAATTAATAAACAAACAAAGTGAAAATAAAAAACGAAACCAAAGTTGGTGTATTGGCTGCATTTGCCATTGCATTATTAATTATCGGCTATAACTTTTTAAAAGGAAATGCTATTTTCTCAAGCGAAACGGTTTTATATGCAATATATAGTCACGTTGATGGCTTAGGGGTTTCGAAGCCCGTATTAATTAATGGCTTTCAAATTGGAAGAGTAGATCAACTTACATTGCAGCCAAATGGAAGCATTATTGCTACCTTAAAGATTAAAGGGAAATATGACATTCCAAAAAATACCATTGCACGTTTAGAGAGTACCGATTTATTGGGTGGTAAAGCAATTGTAATGGATCTTGGAAATGATAGAAATTATGCGCAGGATGGGGATACCTTAAATGCGAACGTTGAAAAAGGTTTGATGGAAACTGTACAGCCTGTACAGAAAAAAGCAGAACAGATTATTGCAAAAATGGATTCTATTTTAACCAGTGTAAATTCGATTCTAAACCCCAACTTCCAAAAAAATGTAGATAAGAGTTTTACCAGCATTGCCTCTACCCTTGGCGCTTTAGAAGCTACATCGAAAAAAGTTGATGCTTTAGTGGGTTCAGAAAGCTCGAAATTATCAAGTATACTTTCAAATGTTGAGCAGATTACGGTTAACTTTAAGAACAATGGAGCCAAAATTGATGCCATTCTTTCTAATTTAAATTCAGTTACCGATAAGGTTGCGGCAGTAAATTTTAAACAAACCATTGACAATGCCAATAAAGCGGTAGCAGATTTGCAAGGGATGGTTTCTGAGCTGAAAGCTGGAAAAGGCTCTTTAGGAAAATTATTAAACGATGAGGAAATGTATAAGAACTTAACGGGGGCTTCAAAAAATCTTGATAATTTAATGATCGATTTAAAGGCAAATCCTAAACGTTATGTTCATTTCTCAGTGTTTGGAGGTAAAAACAAAACGGATAAGTAAAATCTAAATCTGGTAAGTATGCCCTTCAATGGCTAATTCCACATTTTTGAAAACAGTTTTTGCCTCTTCTAAGATTGGACCTAAGGTTTTATATCTTGAGGAAAAATGACCTAGTATTAATTTTTTAACTTTAACTAGATTTGCGATTTCTGCAGCTTGTAACGCAGTGGTATGGTGTGTTTCATTTGCACGATCTAACATTTCATGTAAAAATGTAGCTTCGTGATAAAGCGTATCACAATCCATAATGCTATCAAAATAACGCGCATCCATTAAGGTATCTGAACAATAGGCATAACTTTTTGGAGCTGCAGAATCAATGGTGTAATCAACATTTAAATAAACATCGCCATTTGGCAAGGTTAGATCTACCCCTCTCTTTAAGATTGGATAATATTCTAACGGTACGTTCGCAGCCTCTAATTTCTCTACCACGAGCTTTCTTAACCGCTTTTTTTCCGTAAACTTAAAGCCTGTACATGGAATACGGTGATTGAGAATAATGGTTTCGATAATAACATCCGAATTTTGGAAAATAACCGCAGATTGGGTGGCATTAATTACATGATAAATTAACTCATATCTTAGATGCGTATCAGAATGTTTAAATTGAAGTTCTAGAATTTCTTGCAGCGCCAAGGGTGCAAAGATATGCAACGGTTTTATTCGGCCATTTAAATGCATACTTGATAACAAGCCTATCAACCCAAAATAATGATCGCCATGCAAATGGCTAATCAAAACAAAATCAATTTTAGAGGCTTTTAATCCAAATTTAATCAATTGTTGTTGCGTTCCTTCTCCGCAATCAATTAAGTAAAATTTTTCATTGCAGTTAAGCAACTGAGCGGTAGGGTTTCTGTTGTAAACCGGAGTAGCAGAACTACTACCCAAAATGGTTACTTCAAAAGTCATTTTATCCTTTATCTACGCTTCCACGCAATTCTTTTTCTATTTCTTCCATAAAAATTAAATCAGTTGCCTCATCTAATTTATTTACAAAAGTTACAGATTGATGGAGATTGGACATTTTTACAATATTGGCAATTGCCTTATTAACTCCCGTAACCACAAACACACCATTAGCACTTTTACAAAGGCGATCTCCAACTAACAAACAACTTAAATCTTGAGAGTCATTACATTCTTTAACATTAGAAAGATCCAATACGATATTGCGGTATCCTTCTGTGTTTAATAGGATAAACTCAGATTTTAATGCCGGTGTATTATTATTAGTGAAATTAGGCTCATCTAATTTTAAAACAACATATTTTTCGTGTTTATCTGTAGAAAACTTCATGGTTTCTGTTTATTAATTAATTAACGAAAGTAACGATTATTATCTTGATAATAAATCACTAATCGAATTTTTAGTATTTTCTTCTATTCGAGCTGAGATACTTGATGAGGGGTTTTTAATAAACCTTTCTCCGGTAATCTGCTCGTATAATTCAATATAGCGTTCTGAAATGGACTCAACAATTTCGTTGGTCATTTCTGGAACTACCTGACCATCTTTGCCTTGGAAATTATTTTCGATTAACCATTTTCGCACAAACTCTTTCGATAATTGTTTTTGTGGTTCATCATTCTCTTGTCTATTGGCATAACCATCTGCGTAAAAATAACGGGACGAATCTGGAGTATGAATTTCGTCGATTAAATAAATGGTATCACCAACTTTTCCAAATTCGTATTTGGTATCTACTAAAATTAAACCACTTACTGCTGCCATCTCTGTGCCACGCTGATACAAAGCATGGGTAAATGTTTCTAACTTTTCATAATCTACTAGCGAAACAATCCCTTTGGCCAATATATCTGTTTTAGAGATATCTTCATCGTGCCCAAAGCTCGCTTTGGTGGTTGGCGTAATAATGGGTTGCGGTAATTTATCATTCTCTTTTAAGCCATCGGGTAAACTTACGCCACATATACTTCTTCTGCCTGCACTATATTCTCTTGCAGCATGACCAGCTAAATAGCCTCTGATTACCATTTCTACCTTAAAAGGCTCACAAATACGTCCAATTGTTACCATCTCATCTGGCACAGCCATTACCCAATTTGGCACAATATCTTGCGTTGCAGCCAAAAACTTAGCCGCAATTTGATTTAAAACTTGTCCTTTAAAAGGTATAGCTTCTGGCAAAACTACATCGAATGCTGAAATTCTATCGGTTACTACCATTGCCAACAACTGGTTATCAATGGTGTAAACATCTCTAACCTTACCCTTATAAAAATGGGTCTGTTTTGGAAAATTAAAATGCGTTTCTTTGATTGCTTTCATTGGGCACGAAAATACGATTTTTTACTTATTGGGAAATAGACAATTGGAAATGGTTCTTCCTTATTGAATATCCCCATATGCTTTCAAAATATCCTTCACCAATTTATGCCGTACCACATCATCGCCGTTAAGATAAATTATATCAATGCCTTTTATATCTCCTAATATACGCAAGCCATTGTGGAGACCAGATTGAGACTTCTTTGGTAAATCTATCTGTGTAATATCGCCAGTTACAATAAATTTAGCGGTAGGCCCCATTCGGGTTAAAAACATTTTTAACTGTAGATCCGTTGAATTTTGAGCTTCATCTAAAATCACGAAGCAATTATCTAAAGTACGACCCCGCATAAAGGCTAAGGGTGCAATTTCAATGGTTCGGTTCTCCAAATAAAGTTTTAGCTTTTCTGGAGGGATCATATCATCCAAAGCGTCGTAAAGTGGACGTAAATATGGATCTACTTTCTCTTTTAAATCACCCGGTAAAAAACCCAAACTCTCACCAGCCTCCACTGCGGGACGGGTTAAGATAATGCGCTTAATTTCTTTATTTTTAAGCGCTCTAACCGCCAAAGCAACAGCTGTATAGGTTTTTCCGGTACCTGCAGGGCCTATGGCAAACAGTACATCGTTATTTCCTATACTGTCAACCATTTTACGCTGATTAGCGGTACGTGCTTTAATCATTAATCCATGATTACCAAAAACAATCACTTCTCCGGTGTTTACCACAGCAGGAATTTCATCCGCCTTTGCTGAAGATTTCTTAGCGCCTAAAATAGAATCAACATCGTTATGCGATAATGTTCTGTACTTTTCGAGATGCGCAACCAATTGCTCGAATTTTTGTTCAAAAGCCTTTAATTCAGCCTCATCACCCAACGCTTTCACGTCATTTCCTCTTGCTACGATCTTTAACTTTGGGAAAGCACTTTTAATTAATTCATAGTGCTCATTATTTGCACCCCAAAATTGGACCTGATCTGTTGTTTCTAATGTTAGCTTTAGTTCGTTCAAAATATTGTATTTTAAATAGAAGTGTATATTTTGATTTAAAAATTGAATATTTGTAGGCGGATTACCTATACACAAGATTAAGAATAAATATTGAATATTTAATGGCTATTATTACATTAACAACAGATTTAGGATCAAAAGATTTTTACCAGGCTGCTTTAAAAGGTAGTATCCTGAGCGTCTTGCCTACCGCTAATATTGTTGATATAACCCATGAAGTTCCTTCTTTCAATATTTCTTACGCTGCATTTGTATTAAAAAACGTTTACCCTTACTTTCCAAAAAACACAGTACACCTTATTGGTATTGATTCTGTATTTAGTGAGCGCACTAAATATGTTGCTTTAAAGTATAATGATCACTTCTTTGTTGGGGCCGACAATGGTATTTTCTCACTGCTATTTGATGAAAAACCTGATGAAATTGTGGAATTAAACATTATGCAGGATTTAAAATATCTGCATTTTCCATTGGTTGATATTTTTGTAAAGGCTGCAACGACTTTAGCCAAAGGGGGGAAATTAAAAGATGTGGGTATTCTTACTGCCGAAATTGAACAGCGAACACTTCTACATCCGGTTATTGAGCGAGATATAATTAGAGGTAGTGTAATTTACATTGATACGTTTTGCAATGTAATTACTAATATTACCAAAGATCTTTTCACTAAAATACAACGCAACCGCGACTTTACTCTTTATTTTAGAAAAAGCGAAACCATTAGTCAGCTAAGTTGGCACTATAACGAGGTGCAAGAAGGTGAAAAACTATGTTTATTTGGCATCAGCAATCATTTAGAAATCGCCATCAATAAGGGAAAAGCAAGTAGCTTACTGGGCTTACACTTGAATGATATTGTAAGGGTTGAGTTTCATCCCTAGGGAGGTGTGAGAGGTGAGATATTAGAGGTGAGATTGAGATATGAGGTTACGGTATGCTACAAAAAACGATTCGTTAACATTCCGACCAAAAATTTAGGTTCAACCCAAGTAGATTTAGGTGGCATTACGCCATTTGCATCGGCAACCGCTATTAGTTGTTTAACTGAAGTCGCATACAAGGTAAAAGCTACGGCATAATTACCATTATCTACCTGCTGTTTTAAATCTTCAATTGGTGTTTTTCCGCCTTCGAACGTAATTCTTGCATCCGTTCTTGGGTCGTGAATTCCTAAAATTGCTTTTAGCACATAATCCTGTAAAATACTCACATCTAAAACCGAAATTGGATTATTTTTATCGTATAAAGATGATTTAGCAGTTAATTTGTACCAAGAATGGCTAATATACATGCCAAATTCGTGCAAGGCTTGAGGTTCAACAGTATTAGGCACTTTCTGTAACGTAAAGGATTTTGAAATTTCATTTAAAAATTGGTCCACAGAAAATGAGCCTAAATCTCTAACCAGTCTATTAAACGCTAAAATTTTTACCTGACTGGTGGTAAAGTAGGCTGTAGAAAAATAATTGAATTCCGAATTATCGTCGTTATCGGTTAACGTGCGCTTGTGTAATGCCATTTTAGCCATTGATGCTATTCGATGATGACCATCTGCGATATAAACGACTGGCAAGGCATCAAATGCCGCTATAAGCTTATTTAAGTCCTCAATACCGTCTACTATCCAAACTTGGTGTTGTGTGCCGTCATTATACACGAAATCGACCGCAGGCTTTAGTGCTTTATATTTGGCGATCACTGCATCCACAGCCACATTTGGAAAGTAGGTAACTAAAACAGGATTGGCATCTATTCCGGTTTGTTGTAAGTAATCAGACAGTAGTTTTTCTCTTCGTTCAACGGTTAGCTCATGTTTTTTTATTTTTCCACTCAAGTAGTCGTTGATATGGGTTAAGGTCCAAATACCTGTTTGAATTAATCCGTCGTGTGTAACCTGATAAATATAGATTGCAGGTTTTTCTTCTTGGGTGAGCACGTGCTCATCGATGAAGGCTTCCAAATTTTCGTTTATTTTCTTATAAACTAACTCTTGTCTTGAGCCACGTAAATAAGGATTATCAAGTTCTGGATTGATAAGATGTAAAAAACTAAAGGGATTTTCTGAAACCATTAACCTAGCCTGCCCGATACTATAATTTTCGAGCGGCCTGGTTACCACACTATTTTGTAAGTGCATAGCAGGCCTAAAGGCAGAAAATGGCTTTATCCTTGGCATACTGAAGTTATATTTGGTTTAAACGTGCCTTACACTTTATCCTTTAAAGTGTGTAATAATTAAATTGGCTAACTCTGCTCCTACGCGCTCTTGTGCTTCGTTTGTTGAAGCCCCAATGTGTGGTGTTAATGAAATCTTTGGATGGTTAAGAATCGCTGCTAAAGGAGTAGGTTCATTATCAAAAACATCTAAACCTGCAAAGGCAACCTTGCCCGAATCCAAAGCCTCAATCAAAGCATTTTCATCAATCGTTCCACCTCTTGAGCAATTTACAATACCAACCCCAGGTTTCATGGCTGCAAATTCATCGGCACCTAATATGGGTTGATCTGCAAATGGCGTATGCAAAGAAATAAAGTCACTTTTAGCAATTACCTCTTCAAAACTTACCGTTTGCACTGGGATATCTACTTTAACGCCTCCTTGTAAGCTTAAAGTAATATTTCCACTAAATGGATATAAATCATACGCCAGTACATTCATTCCTAAACCTAGTGCAATGGCAGCTGTTTCTCTTCCAATTCGGCCAAAGCCAATGATACCCATGGTTTTACCGCGCAATTCAATGCCTTTTGCATAAGCCTTTTTTAAATCGTTAAATTTAGTAGCGCCTTCAATTGGCATTTTACGATTGCTATCATGTAAAAAGCGAACACCAGAAAACAAATGAGAAAAGACTAGTTCGCCAACCGATAAAGAAGAGGCTGCGGGTGTATTTACTACGGCTAGTCCCTTACTTCTTGCATAATCTACATCAATATTATCCATACCTACCCCACCTCTTCCAATTAACTTAATATTCGGACAAGCATCAATCAATTCTTTTCTAACTTTAGTTGCACTACGAACCGTAATGGCGTCATAATTTAGCAAGGCTGATGAGAGTTGATCTTGCGGAATAGTTTGTGTATCTACTGTAAAACCGGCTTCTTCGAGTAGTTTCTTCCCAATTGGGTCTATGCCATCATTGGCGAGGATCTTAATCATATCTAATTTATTTTTTTACCACAGAGGTACTAAGCATGGTGTTTATTTATTTCGTTTGTGTCTTCGTAACTTTGTGGTTATTTATTATGTTGTTCTTCAAAAGTTTGCATTAAATCAATCAGCGCGTGCACGCTAGTTATGGGAAGTGCATTGTACATCGACGCTCTAAAACCACCAACACTTCTATGTCCAGTTAATCCTTCAAAGCCACTTTCGTCGGCAAATTTGGAAAATGATTTTTCTAATGCTGGGTTTTCCATTACAAAACATACATTCATTTTTGAACGATCTTCAACAGCGCATGTACCCTTAAACAAGGGATTGCGGTCAATCTCAGTATATAATGCGTATGCTTTTGCTTTATTCTCCTTTTCAATTTCGGCTATACCGCCTTTTGATTTTAGCCAGTTTAGATTAAGCATGGCTACGTAAATTGAAAATACAGGCGGTGTATTGTACATTGATCCGCCTTCTATGTGCACCTTATAATCTAACATTGATGGTATGCCTCGTCCACTTTTACCTAAAATTTCATCTTTTACAATTACAATGGTTAATCCGGCAGGGCCGATATTTTTTTGTGCACCTGCATAGATTAGATCATATTTGGAAACGTCAATTTCACGGCTCATAATATCCGACGACATATCGCAAACCACTGGCACTTTAGTTACTGGTAAAGTAAACATTTCAGTTCCATAAATGGTGTTGTTAGACGTGCAGTGAAAATAGGCACTATCCTCGGGTATGGTATAATCTTTAGGAATAAATGTATAATTAGACTCCTTTGATGATGCTACAACATTTGCTTTACCAAAAAACTTAACCTCTTTAATGGCTTTATTTGCCCAAACACCCGTTTCTAAATAAGCAGCTGTTTTTCCTTCAGGCAATAAATTCATCGGCACCATTGCGAACTGTAAACTAGCCCCTCCTTGTAAAAATAAAACGGAGTATCCAGCGGGTACATTTAAAAGTTCTTTCACTAATTTAGTTGCTTCAGCAACAACACCTTCAAACTCGGGTGTGCGATGCGAAATTTCTAAAATCGATAATCCATCTTTAAAATCCAAAATAGCTCGAGAAGCTTGCTTAAACACTTCCTGAGGTAAAATACAGGGCCCTGCACCAAAATTATGTCTCATTTTACGTAAATTTTTATAGCGGTAAATGTAACAGTTTTGAACTTAATTATTTATGATTTTTGAACTTTAAAATCAATTTAAAATTAATTTGTCTACCTGTTAAATAATTGGGAATCGCATACTGTACATTATCCACATCCTTTAACCAAAGATATGAGACGGTGTTATTGATATCGAGCAAATTAAATACTTCCAAATACGTAATAAACGAAGTAAAATAACGGTTTAAAAATTTGGGTTTTTTAAGGCTATTATCATCTAAAAAATCTCTAGAAAAGCCTATATCTACCCTTTTATATGATGGAATATTAAAGTCGTCGGTGTAACGCTCACTTAATGGTGCACCAATTGGGAGTTTTGAACCATAAAGCATCGTTAAGTGAACTTTATAACTATCCTCTTTTAGTAATCGATCTTGAAAAAATACCGAAAAATTAACACGTTGATCTGTTGGTCTTTTTAAATAACCAGGATAAATGGTCTGCCCCTTTTTAACATAAGAATCTCCAACAACATTTTGATCTGCCGACATAATAGACAGTCTAAAATATGAAACCAGATCTTTCACAAATTCGCCACCAATGTTAAAATCTGCGCCATAGGTACGCCCTTTAGCCATTTGGGTAGATAAATACTTAATTCTTACATTGTCGAAAATATAAGGCACCAAGCGATCTGAATATTTAAAATAGGCCTCTGAGCTAAATTTTAATCTTGTTCCTAAACCATCAAAAGCATAATCTAATCCGGCCGAAAAATTATAAGAGCGTTGTGCTTTTTGGTTGAGGTTCAAAATGCCATTATAAGACCTTATACTTCGATAGCTAGGCGCCTGCTGATAGACACCTGCTGTTAACCTAAAAATTTTATTGTTACTGGTTGGCCGAAATGCCAATAATAACCTTGGGCTCAATAATAATTGTTCAGTTAGGGTATTGTAATTACCTCGAATACCCAATTGCAGGTCGGTATTACCGGATAAGCTATAACTATCTTGTACAAAAGCAGTATAATTATTTATAGCAAGTGTATTTGATATATTTATAGCCTGTTCTAAGTAAAACTTCTTCGCATTATTTGGTAAAATATAGCCTGCAGAATCTGTTAAATGATATTCGCTAAGTCGATCTTCAAATTTATTTCTCTCGGCTCGTAATCCCCATGAAAAAACGTGATTACCAAAATTTTGCTCTGCTTTTATTTCAGAACTCATCGACTGTGAATTTAAGCTATTTCGTGCATAATTTAAATAAGTACCTAATCCCCTATTGATACTTATTGCTTTAAATCCAACTTTTGTAAAATCGGTTTGGAGTTCATCAAAGAAATATTTGCCCTCAATATCAAAACGTTCACGTTCGTGCGTATTAAAATAACTGTTAATCCATTTAATTACCAAATTTGGCTTTGGACTAAAAGTTGCTGTTGCTGCCCCTCCTAATGTTCTATAATCATCTATTTCCTGACCATTATAGGCTATTTTTAAGCGGAGTTGAGTTTCTAGTGTTCCAAATAGTGTTTCTCTATCTTCTGGAATCAGATTAAATCGACCTCCATTTAAACTTCCCAAAAAATTCAAATTAAATTTATCCGAAAAATTATATTGATACAATAATTGTGCATCTCCAAAATTTGGTCGGTAATTCCCTTTACTATCCTGCGTATTTAATACGCTATTGTTATTTTTATAGCGTAAACCAAGCATCAAAAAACCATTAGTTTGAACCTTTTTTAGGGCTACAGATGCACCTAAAAACCCTGAATTTACAATTAGCTGGTTACTATCTGGTCGATCGTATTTTGCATCAAGCACAGACGATAACTTATCTCCATACCTTGCTTCAAAACCACCAGCAGAGAATTTTGCCCTGGTTACTAAATCTCCATTTATAAAACTTAGCCCTTCTTGCTGACCATTTCTTATTAATATAGGTCTGTTTATCTCTACATCATTTAGATAAGTTAAATTTTCATCGAAATTACCTCCTCTAACACTATATTGAGAACTTAGTTCATTATTTGTAGAAACCCCAGGCAGCGTTTTAATAATGGTTTCAAAATTGCCCGACACCGAGGGTAGCGACGATAAATCAGCAATATTTATGGTACTTGAGTTACTCAGCTGGTTTTGTTTATTGGTAATAGTTACCTGCTCTAATTCGTTAACATTTGGCGAGAGTGTTACCTCCCTCGTAATTCTACCTGCAATTTTCTCATTTATTTTAATCAGCATAGGCTGATAACCTAAGAGATTATACTTTAAGGTAAAATTAGTAGTTCGAGAATAAATGGTATAAGTTCCATTTAGATCAGTAAGTGTAGATTCGCGCTGACCCATTACAGTTATGGTAACCTGTTGCAGTGGTTTTGCATCCATATCAAATACGGTACCTGTAACTTTTATCAAGCGCTGAGCATTTACAAAAGTAAAGCCTAAGAGCATAAAAAAGATGAACAGGCGGAGCTTAAGCATTTAGAAACTTAAATTTGATGTGTGTTTATCGTTACTTTTTTAAGATCAGCGATCATTTCAACAGGATCTGGCGCTGCGAAAACTGCATTACCTGCCACAAATGCATTCGCTCCTGCATGTATTAAACTTTCTATGTTTACCAGGCCTACTCCCCCATCAACTTCTATAATTAAGTTAGGATTTACAGCATTTGCCATTTGCCTTAACTCAGATATTTTAACGAACGATTGCGGTATAAATTGTTGTCCACCAAACCCGGGATTAACGGACATAATCAATACCATATCTAAATCAGCTAGCACATCTTTTAAAACGTTTACTGGGGTATGTGGATTTAAGGCTACGCTGGCTTTGCAACCTGCAGCTTTAATCATTTGAATGGTGCGATGTAGGTGTACACATGCCTCATAATGTACCGTAATAATTGAGGCTCCAGATTTCGCAAACTCATCGATATATTTTTCGGGATTAATGATCATTAGATGTACATCTAATGGTTTTTTGGCGTACTTTTTTACTGCAGCTAGTACTGGGAAACCGAAAGATATATTAGGCACAAATACACCATCCATTACATCGATATGAAACCAATCTGCTTCGCTTTCATTAATCATTTCGCAATCGCGTTGTAGGTTGGCGAAATCGGCAGCAAGTATGGATGGGGCGATGATGTGTTTCATTTTTGGTTATGCGAATTGTTAACACTGCAAGTTACATTTTTTTTATTTTATTCGTCATATCGAACGCAGCATAGCAAGGAGATATCTATAGACTATTCGCTATTTCTCTCCTATCCTCGAGATGATGACCACAAAAGGAGATACAAAAAGCCCTTCCAGCGAACTGGAAGGGCTTTGTTATTGAGATCCTTCACTAGCGCTCAGGATAACAAGTATGGATTAGGATGAAAATCTGCTACACTTGTGGTGCAGCTGGTCTTTCCGGTCTTGGTAACAAGACTTTACGAGAAAGCTTCATTTTGCCTTGTTTATCAACATCCAATAATTTTACTTCTATTTTATCACCTTCCTTTAGTACACCATCCATGGTTTCTAAACGTTCCCATGAAACTTCAGAGATGTGTAATAAACCATCTTTACCTGGCATAATTTCTACGAAAGCACCAAATGGCATGATCGATTTTACTTTACCTTGGTATGTTGCACCAATTTCTGGTTTAGCAGCGATGGCGTTAATGCGTGCTACAGCAGCATCAATTGCAGCTTTATTATCTGCGAAAATCTCAACGATACCTTTGTTACCAACTTCTTCGATAGAGATTGAAGCGCCAGTTTCGCGTTGCATTTCTTGAATAATTTTACCGCCTGGGCCAATTACTGCCCCAATAAATTCTTTATCAATAGTTAAAGAAACGATACGTGGTGCATGAGGCTTCATATCTGCGTTAGGAGCAGCTATGGTTTTCTTCATCTCACCTAAAATATGCAAACGACCTTCTTTGGCTTGTAGTAAAGCTTTAGTTAATACTTCATATGATAAACCATTGATTTTTAAGTCCATCTGACAAGCAACAATACCATTTTCAGTCCCTGTTACTTTAAAATCCATATCACCTAAATGATCTTCGTCTCCTAAAATATCAGAAAGAATAGCATATTTACCTGTTTTCTCATCGCTAATTAAACCCATTGCAATACCAGATACTGGCGATTTAATTTTGATACCGGCATCCATTAATGCTAATGTAGCCGCACAAACCGTTGCCATAGATGATGAACCATTTGATTCTAAAATATCAGAAACGATACGAATAGTATACGGATTAGCTTCACCTTCTGGCAATACTTTTTTCAACGAGCGTTGTGCTAAGGCACCATGGCCAATTTCTCTACGACCAGCACCTCTATTCGGTCTAACTTCACCGGTAGAAAAACCAGGGAAATTATAGTGCAATAAGAATTTATTATAACCATTAACAAAAGCACCGTCAATCATTTGCTCATCATCTTTGCTACCTAAAGTAACCGAGGTTAATGATTGCGTTTCGCCACGTGTAAATACTGCCGAACCATGTGCCGCAGGTAAATAACCTACTTCACTCCAAATTGGGCGAATTTCTGTTGTTTTACGACCGTCTAAACGGATACCTTCATCTAACAATAAGTTTCTAATGGCATCGTATTGTACATCATGGTAATAATGTTTAGCCATTGCTTTAGTTAAATCTGCTGTATCTTCTGGCATAGCAGCAAAAAAATCATTGATAATTGCGGTGAAACCTACTTTACGTTCGTCTTTACCAGAACCAGATTTCGCTACCGCGTACACTTTATCATAGGTATCAGCAAACACTTTAGCTCTTAAATCAGCATCATGATCTTCGTGGTTATATTCGCGTTTTACCGTTTTACCAGTAGCTTCTGCTAATTCTACTTGAATGGCACATTGAACTTTAATTGCTGCATGTGCAAACTTCAAAGCTTCAACCATTTCATCTTCTTGAATTTCATCACATTCGCCTTCAACCATACCGATATCGTGAGCCGAACCAGCAACCATAAATTCTAAAGTTGCACGTTCTAATTCGCTAGCTAATGGATTGATTATTAATTTACCATCTACT
Organism: Pedobacter sp.; assembly: GCA_014377775.1. Classification (GTDB taxonomy): domain Bacteria; phylum Bacteroidota; class Bacteroidia; order Sphingobacteriales; family Sphingobacteriaceae; genus Pedobacter. The sequence goes on from JACMOW010000059.1 coordinate 17,991, forward strand.
TTTGCAACGCGAACTTCTGAGATTGGTCCGTTAAAAGGAATATCAGAAACCGATAAAGCTGCAGATGCTGCTAAACCAGCCAAACAATCTGGCATGATATCTTTATCAGCCGAGATTAATGAAATCATTACTTGCGTATCAGAGTGGTAATCTGAAGGGAACATAGGGCGCAAAGCTCTATCAACCAAACGAGAAATTAACACTTCATAGTCAGATAATCTTGCCTCACGACGTAAAAATCCACCTGGAATACGGCCTGTAGCCGCATACTTCTCTTGATAATCTACCGATAAGGGTAAAAAATCTGTACCTGGTTTGGCACCAACTGTAGATACAACTGTTGCTAACAACATGGTATCTCCCATTTTAACGACTACAGCACCATCGGCTTGTTTAGCCAATTTACCTGTTTCAATTTCTACAATTCTACCATCGCCCAAGTCGAACGATTTTTTTATTACATTCATTTACAAATTGTTGTGGCCTATTTTTCCTCTTTTTAATAAACCTTGTTTATATACTTATTTTTGAGTTTTAATTTAAAAAAGCCACTCTAAAAGAATGGCTTTTAATAACATTACACTGATTTGATGATATCTCTTAGCGATAAAGCTTTGATGATAGCACGATAGCGAGTAATATCTTTTTTAAATAGATAAGCCAAAATACCGCGGCGTTTACCT
>JACMOW010000331.1 GCA_014377775.1 Pedobacter sp.
ATGGGGCCGTTTTGGATTTGACAGGGTGGCGCTAAGTATGTTAGCATGCAGTGCGTTGTACGGAGAGCACTTAAAAGAGAACGTTCAAAACAATAATTGGCGAAAATAACTACGCCTTAGCTGCTTAATTTAGAATTAAATAGCTTTTGTCTCGCTAACTGCTGCATTGTTAGGTTAGTAATAGAGGCATCGAAATAACAGCGCTAGCATTTGTAGGGCACGATACATTTGCGAAACAAAGTGCCTAAGGAAAAAGTTAAGGTCGGTTTCCAGCCCGACTGATCCCGACAACTAATTGGAAAATAAGCATGTAGAAGGTGTAATTTATCACACAACTGGACAAGGGTTCGAACCCCTTCGGCTCCACTTAGAGGGGATGATTCAAAATCATCCCCTTTTTTCATTAATAAGATAAATTTTTAAAAAAATTATTTACCGAGAGCTGCCAACTAAATCCTACCTGGATACGTTTTCAGGGCAATATCTAAACAATCCATCGCTACATTTAAATCACCTGTATTTAATACATATGCCATACGAACTTCATTTTTACCACTTCCAGGGCTCGAATAAAATCCAGTTGCAGGTGCCATCATTACCGTAGCTCCATTGTGCTCAAAACTTTCCAACATCCATTGGCAAAATACATCGGCATCATCAATCGGGAATTTAGCTACCACATAAAATGCACCACCTGGATTCGGACAAAATACCCCGTCCATAGCATTTAAACGTTTTACTAAAGTATCACGGCGTAATGTATATTCTTTATTTACTTCTTCGAAATAACTGTCCGGCGTATCAACCGCTGCAGTACCTGCAATTTGCTCTACCATACCCGGACTTAATCTAGCTTGTGCAAATTTTAATCCAGCGGCAATAACTGCTTTATTTTTGGTGATCATACAACCCAAACGGGCCCCGCAAGCGCTGTAACGCTTTGAAACGGTATCCATCACTACCACATTCTCGGTCAAGCCATCTAAATGCATCGGAGAGATAAATACCCGTCCATCATAACAAAACTCACGGTATGCCTCATCAGAAAACAAGAAAAGATCGTATTTTAAACATAAATCCTTTAAAGCTTCTAATTCTGCCTTAGAATATAAATACCCTGTGGGGTTATTTGGGTTACAAATTATAATCGCTTTGGTTTTCGGGGTAATTAATTTTTCGAACTCAGCAATTGGAGGAAGTGCAAACCCACTTTCAATATGAGATAAAATAGGTTTTACCACCACATTACTCATGCAAGCAAAGCCATTATAGTTGGCGTAAAAAGGCTCTGGAATGATAATTTCATCGCCTTCACTTACACAAGTTTGTATGGCGATGGTGATGGCTTCAGAACCACCCATGGTTACTAAAATATCGGCAGGCATAATGTTATAGCCTAATTTGTTATAATAACTCGCTAATTTAGTTCTATAACTCAATGTTCCCTCAGATGGGGTGTAGGCCCAAACGTTAAAATCAATGGTTTTAATGGCATTCAACATTCCCTCTGGTGTAGCAATATCTGGCTGACCGATGTTTAAATGATACACTTTTTTACCTGCCGCTTTGGCCTGATCGGCAAATGGCGTTAATTTTCTGATAGGTGAGGCGGGCATTTTTAACCCTTTTTCTGAGATTTTTGGCATGTTACAAAAATAAAAAACCCCGTTGAATTAACGGGGTTTTAATAAAATATCTTTTAAAAAATTAATTTGTACTTCCGTCAACATACACACCTTTTATAATCAATACTTTAGTAGTAGTTCTCGCATTAGAGGTTATCGTAATGGGTTTACTAATTGGAACAGCCGGCCCAGAAGGTGTTAAAGTAACTTTTATAAAGCCTTTCTCGCCACTTTTAATTGGCAATTTCGAATATTCTGGTACAGTACAGCCACAAGTGGTTTCTACTTTAGAAATGATAATAGGTGCATCACCCGTATTGGTAAAATTGAAAGTGTACACAATAGGTTTGCCTATCGCGATATTCCCGAAATCATGTACTTCTGATTCGAATTTAAACTCTCCTGGTTTAGTTTGGGCTTGGCTATATGCCGTGAAACCAATAATCATTGCAACAACTAAAATTAACTTCTTCATGTCTTTATCTTTTAAACAAATTTAATGTTATTTATATGTAATACAAAAAGTATTCCAATATTAAAGTTATACCAATTGTGAGGCAAACTTTAGAATTTATGTATCTTTGTACCCTAACCATTTCTGCTTATGATGTCAAACAGCAAAGTAACAACAGCACAGATTGACGCCTCTGAACTAAGTTTTGACGATTTTAAGCTAATCGTATTAAATGACTACAAAATAGCCGTTGAAAGTAGACAGGCAAGTATCTTAGGACGTAGAGAAGTGCTAACGGGTAAAGCTAAATTTGGAATTTTTGGTGATGGTAAGGAAGTTCCCCAAATTGCTATGGCCAAGGCCTTTAAAAATGGAGATTGGCGCTCAGGATACTATAGAGATCAAACCTTCGCCTTTGCTACTGGCATATCGACTATAAAGGAGTTTTTTGCGCAACTATATGCCAATACTGATGTTGAGGCTGAACCTGCTTCGGCAGGAAGACAAATGAATTGCCATTTTGCAACACGTTCATTAAACGAGGATGGCTCTTGGAAAGATTTAACAGAAATTAAAAACTGCTCTTCTGATATCGCACCAACTGGTGGACAAATGGCACGCTTAGTAGGCCTTGCTTATGCTTCAAAATTGTTCAGGCAAAATCCAGCATTGAACTATTTAAAGAATTTTTCGGTTGAGGGTAATGAAGTGGCTTTTGGTACCATTGGTAATGCATCTACTTCTGAGGGCGTATTTTTTGAAGCAATTAATGCTGCGGGCGTTTTGCAGGTGCCCATGGCAGTTTCTGTATGGGACGATGGTTATGGTATTTCGGTTCCGGCTAAATACCAAACTACAAAAGAAGATATTTCCGAGATCTTAAAAGGTTTTCAGCGCGAAGAAGGTACAAATGGTTACGAAATTTATAAAGTAAAAGGCTGGGATTATCCCGCTTTGTGCGAAATATATCAAAAAGCAATCGATATTTGCAGAAAAGAACATGTTCCGGTTTTAATTCACGTTACCGAAGTTACACAGCCTCAAGGTCATTCTACATCTGGTTCTCATGAACGTTATAAGGATAATGATCGATTAAATTGGGAGAAAGAGCACGATTGTATTCTTAAAATGCGGGAATGGATGATTGAGTCGGCTATTGCCAGCGAAGAAGCCATTGTAGCAATAGAATTAGAAGCGAAAAATTTTGTTCGTGAAACTCAAAAAGAAGCTTGGAATGAATTTTTGGCAGTTATTAAACAAGAGCAGAGCGATGTAATTAATATGATTAATGCAGTAGCTAAGGATAGGGCAGATTTAATAAAAATTGCTGCTCAATTGGCTTCAACACCCGATGCTTTAAGAAAGGAAGTAATCTCTGCAGCCCGCAAAGCAATCAGACAAAGTGTTGCAGAACCCTCTGCAGAAAGAGATCAATTGCGAAGCTGGTATCAAAAACAAGTTGGTATAAACGAAGAAAGGTACAATTCTAAGCTTTTTACAGCAGGTAAAGAAAGTCCATTTTTGGTGGATGTAGTTGCTCCACAATATACCAATGCTAGTAAAATGGTTGATGGTAGAGAACTGTTAAATGCTTGTTTTGATGCCAATTTCAATAGAGATCAACGTTTAGTTGCATTTGGTGAAGATTTAGGAAACATTGGGGATGTTAATCAGGGCTTTGCTGGTTTACAAGCTAAATATGGCGACCTCAGAATTACTGATACAGGCATTCGTGAAATGACCATAATTGGTCAGGGAATAGGTTTGGCCATGAGGGGATTAAGACCAATTGCTGAAATACAATATCTTGACTATTTGCTTTTTGCGTTGAATATATTAAGTGATGATTTAGCCAGTTTATCGTATCGAACCAAAGCAGGGCAGAAGGCTCCAGTAATCGTTCGTACACGCGGACATCGGTTAGAAGGTGTTTGGCATTCGGGTTCGCCAATGGGGGTAATTTTAGGTGCATTACGTGGTCTGCATGTTTGCGTGCCCCGCAACATGACGCAAGCAGCTGGCATGTACAACACACTTTTTAGAGGCGATGAACCTGCACTGGTTATCGAATGTTTAAATGGTTATCGACTAAAGGAAAAATTGCCAGAAAATGTAGGTACATATACTGTTCCTTTAGGCGAGGCCGAAGTACTAAAAGTTGGTAAAGATCTAACCATTGTATCTTATGGATCTACCTTGAGGTTAATTGAGGAAGCTGCGGAAGAATTGATGGGTTTAGGTATTGATGTTGAAATTATAGACCCTCAAACCATTTTACCTTTTGATACAACACAGTTGTGCTTACAATCTTTACGGAAAACGAATAAATTATTAGTAATAGATGAAGATGTGCCAGGAGGTGGAAGTGCTTATATTTTGCAGCAAATTTTAGAAGTGCAAACGGGCTATTATTATTTAGACTCAAAGCCAAGAACGTTAACAGCTAAAGCCCATCGTCCGCCTTATGGTTCTGATGGGGATTATTTTAGTAAACCTTCTGTGGATGATATCATTGAAACCGTTTATGAGATGATGCATGAATCGAATCCGAGTAAATTTCCCGCCATTTTTTAATCAATGATTAAATTCTTTTTATCGTTCTCTCTTCTTTTTTTTGTTACTAATGCTATCAAAGCTCGAGCTCAGGCTCCCTATAGAAAACTTGATAGCCTTTTAACAGTTCTTGCAAATCATACCAAAGAAGATTCAGTTAAGATTAAAAGTTTAAGGGACGTATATCGGCAATATATGCGGATGAAGAATACTGGGAAAGCTGATGAGTACATTAATTACACTATAAATCTATCCCGCAAACTTAACCTAAAAAAGTTTGAGGCAGAGGCCTACTACAGACGTGGGTTATTTTACCATGGGTCTAGTAATTACGAGAAGGCAGAAGATAGTTATCTAAAATCTATTAATGTTTACGCCATATTAAATGATTTAGATTGGGTAGCAAGTATATATTTAAATTTAGGTTCATTATATATCGGAATTCCCGACTATGTAAAGGCGCTCGAAGCCAATCAAAAGGCAATTTTGGCATTTCAGAAAAATGATAAAGAGGTCGATTTGGCAAGCTGTTATACAAATATTTCGAGTATTTATTTGGAACTTGATCAACAATATAATGCCCTTTTCTATTTAAAGAAGGCATTAAAAATATTCGAAAAAGAAGGCGACAACAATAGAGGGGTGGCGGTAGTTTGTAACAGCATTGGTACTGCTTACTTCACCGCATCGGCAGATGAATTACTTGAAATGGGAATCAAGTCTGATCAGAAAAATAGGATGGCGCTTGTGTATTTTACCAGAAGTTTAAAAATAGGAATTACGATTGCTGATGATGATGTTCAGGCTGCCGCAAATAGAAATTTAGGTAAGTTGTATGAATTAATAGGGGAACGATCCCTAGCGCTGAAGGCCTACCAGACAGCTATAGATAAAAATGCAATTGGCGACGATAAGCACGATTACGCTTTCTCGCTTTTAGCACTTGGTACTTTTTATGAGGCAGATAAAGAATATGAGAAGTCGACCAACCTCTTGCTCGAAGGGCTTAAAATAGGACAAGAAAATAAGTTATTAGAGGTGCAAAGAAATGCATACGAATATTTAAGTGCAGTGGAAGAAAAGAAGGGGAATTTTAATCAATCTTTAGCCTATTACAAGAAGTATATTTATTTTAAGGAACAAATTTTTAATCAAGAGAAAGAGAAAGAAGTTACGAGGCGGCAATTGCAAATTAATTTTACAGTAAAAGAAAAGGATTATCAATTAAAGCAACAAGTAACGGATGGAGAACTTCAACGACAAGTATTACTAGCAAAGCAACAACAACAAAAATTAATTTTAAGACAGCAAGCACTTGATTTAAGCGATCAAGAAAAGCGTTTTCAGCGTCTAACTTTTTTAAAGAAACAGGCTGATTTAGAGAATCAGCGACGTTTTCAGCAAGAGATGCTTACTAGAGAACAATTAAAATCTAAACTCGATAAAAAAATTAAGGATAGGGAGATAAATTTTCAGAAATCGGAATTGAGATTTAACAAGAATATAAATATATTTTTGGGTGTATTGGTTGTTATTTTATTTGGATCTGCGTTAACTATTTTTAAAGCACAGCGAAGAACGGCCAAACTGAATGCAATTGTTTCCGATCAAAAAGTAGAATTAGAAAAATTGGGTAAGGTAAAGGATCGCATTTTTAGCGTTGTTGGTCACGATATGCGTTCTCCAGTTAATTCCTTGATTTCGTTTATTCAATTGCTTGAAGATGGGGATATGGAGCCTCATAAGCTTTATAAATACGCTGGCCAACTAAAAAATACCCTTACTTACACTTCATCTATGATGGAAAACCTGCTTAATTGGGCATCAAGTCAGATGCAAGGTTTTAAGCCCATTATAGCCCCTTTTGACCTAAGAATTTGTGCGCAAGAAGTGATCCTGGCCCTAGTGGATATCGCAGATAAAAAGAATATTCAAATTAGAAACACGTTAAAACCAGAGCAATTTTGCCTTGCCGATATGAATATGACTACCCTTGTTCTTCGTAACTTGATTAACAATGCCATTAAATTTACCAATATAGATGGGATTATTGATATTTCAATGCAAGAAACTGATGCTCAATTTTTTATTGCAATAACTGATAATGGAATTGGAATGTCGAAACAGCAAATTGATAGTTTTAACCAGGCAGGTTTCGATGAGTATGCCAAAACAACAATAGGTACTAATAAGGAAAAGGGTACGGGAATCGGACTTATGCTATGCAGCACATTTACGCAACTCATGAATGGTGCTATAGCTGTTCAAAGTGAAAAAGAAGTTGGAACAGTTTTTACTTTAATGTTACCAAAAGCATCATAATAAGGTTATTAATTTAATAACAAATGATAAATCATAGCAAAAAAATAGGTTAATCGACTATATCTTGTAAATGATCGACTACCCAAAAATTGTATTTTTTTTATTCTCATATTTATGTTTAATAGGTCATTAAAATAAACTATTAATTTAATATGAGTATTAAAGAGGCTAAAGACTTGGGTAAACTTTTAGGAAACTTTTTTGTGTATTTGTTCCACCAAGGAATTAATATGAATAAATTAAGTAAGCGATCAAAGTAATTTTTTGGTATGCCTAGATAAGGTTTTATCGATAATCTTATCCATTAACTCCTGCTTATTCGCAATACTTAGTGGTACCGTATGATCGTGATTTAAGTGAATTTCGTTCGTTGAAATCGTTGCAATTTGATTTAAATTGATAATATACTGCTTGTGCACTCGTAAAAAAGTAGCAGGTAGTTGTTTTTCTAAATTTTTTAAATTAACTAAAGTAATATGTTTGTTTGTAGCGGTAAAAATTTTAGAAAAATCCCCCATACTCTCAATATAAATTACATCATCATAATTTAATCTTGTATAGCCTTTGGTTTCTTTAAGGAAAAAATAATTTTCTGGCGCAGGTGGTGGATCAGCAAATACTTGTTGAGTAACTGAATTTTTGAGATCTAAATATTCTATAGCTTTGGTGGTCGATTTTAATAAGCGTTCATAAGTGGCTGGTTTTACAATAAAATCAAGTGCGTTGAGGTTAAAACCCTCTGCTGCATATTCAGTAAAAGACGTAATAAAGATAAATACAGGCGGGTTTTTAATATTTTTTAATAAGCCCATTCCAGAAAGTTCAGGCATATCAATATCTGAAAAGACTACATCTATTGATTCGTTTGTAATAAAAGATGCGGCTTCTATGCCACTACTACATACCCCAACAATTTCGAAACAATTAATTTTACGTAAGTACATCTCAATTGCATCTCTCTCAATTTCATTGTCATCAACTACCAAGCACGTGTAGGCCATAATTTATAAATATAAAATTATAAACCTAACTTACGTAATTCAATGAATATAAGTTTTATCAAATCTAATAAGTTAATTTAGCACTTTTATTCCTTAAAAAATGATCGGCCAGTACCAAAGCAGCCATCGCTTCTACAATTACCACAGCTCGTGGTACTACACATGGATCGTGCCTACCTTTACCTTTAATTTCGGCTAATTCTCCGGCAGCATTAACTGTTTGTTGGTTATGCATAATAGTGGCTACAGGCTTAAATGCAACCGTAAAATTAATATCCATTCCATTGGAGATGCCTCCTTGTATACCTCCAGAAAAATTAGTTAAGGTTTTTGTACCATGCTCAGTAACAACAAAAACGTCATTGTGTGCAGAGCCTTTCATTTCACTTCCGGCAAATCCAGATCCATATTCGAAGCCATGAACCGCATTAATACTCAGCATGGCTTTACCTAAATCAGCATGTAATTTATCGAAAACAGGCTCTCCCAAGCCAACGGGTAAATTTTTAACTACACAAGAAATTTTTCCACCTATGGTATCACCATCTTTTCGTATCGAGTCGATAAACTCAATCATCTGATTTGCAATTGCAGGATCGGCGCAACGTACTATATTTTCTTCTCTCAAAGCTAAAAGATGAGAAAGATTTTCACTACCTAAATTAGGCGCATTAATTTGTCCGACAGCTGTAACGTGTGCAAAAATCTCAATACCATAAGTTTGCAGCATTAGTTTAGCAATGGCACCTGCAGCTACTCTTGCAGCAGTTTCTCGAGCTGATGATCTTCCTCCACCTCGATAATCGCGGATGCCATATTTTACATCATAAGTATAATCGGCATGACTTGGTCGATAAACGTCTTGATTATGTGCGTAATCTTTAGAGCGTTGGTCTTCGTTAGGAATAAGGAGGCTGATTGGCGTACCTGTACTTTTTCCTTCAAAAATTCCCGATAAAATCTGAACCGTATCGCTCTCTTTTCGTTGAGTGGTAATTTTTGATTGCCCAGGACGGCGTTTATCCAACTCAGATTGGATATAATCGATGTTAATCGTTAATCCTGCCGGACAACCATCGATGATTACACCAATTGCAACCCCATGTGATTCGCCATAACTGGTTATTTTAAATGCTTTACCGAAGGAGTTACCTGCCATTTTTTTATTGGTATAAAGTAGTTAGTATTTAGTAGTTAGATCGAATCCCGCATGTGCCAAATCATTCCAAAAGTAAGGATAAGATTTTTCAACTACTTGTTTTTCTTGAATTTCTAAAGTGTTTATTTTTAATGCCAAGGGAGCAAAAGCCATCGCCATTCGATGATCTTCATACGTATTTATAAATAATTGATCTGGAAAATAAAGTTCACTACAGTCTAACTTATAGCTAAAATTTTTCTCAATCAACTTTACCCCAATTTTGGCTAGTTCGGTTTGTAATGCCAAAACTCGATTAGTTTCTTTGATTTTTAATGTTTCTAGTCCTGTAAAAGTACAATCGTGACCTAAAGCTGCACAAACTACAATAACTGTTTGTGCAAGATCTGGGCAATCTTTTAAGTCAAATATTTTCCTCTCTAGTTTCTTTGGCTCTTTTTTTAAGTAAACTCCGCCCTCCTTAAATTGAGAGGTAATTCCAAAATTTGCCATAATTTCAGTAATTTTACTATCCCCTTGTAAACTATAACCATTTAAGCCGGCTAAAAAAATTGATGCTTCATCTGCCAATGCAGCGATGGCATACCAATATGATGCTGCACTCCAATCAGGCTCTACATACAGTTTACTGGTGTTAAAAGCTTGTGGCTTTATAGTGATGATATTTTCGTTCCATTCGTGGCCTATTCCGGTGTTCGCTAACATTGCCAAGGTCATTTCTACATAGGGTTTTGAAGTTAATTCTCCTTCAATGGTCAGTGTAAGGCCTAGGGGTAGGGTTGGAGCAATCATTAGCAAAGCAGATATATATTGGCTACTAATGTCACCTTTGATCTTAACAGATGCTGAAGTTTGTATAAAAGGTCCTGAAATTTGCAAAGGTGGAAACCCTATATTTTCTTCATAAGAAATATCGGCTCCAATACTTTTTAAGGCTTCAACTAAAACTGCGATTGGCCGTTGCTTCATCCGCTCTGTTCCAGTTAACACAAATTTACCAGTTTGATTGGTTAAAAATGCAGTTAAGAAGCGCATGGCAGTTCCAGCCGGACCAATGTCTATCAGTTTTGCGTTTAACGCTTCACTCTCAGTGCTTAGTACTTTTAAAACCTTATCAAGCGTAATCGTATCCGCTGCAAAGGATAAATTTTCTACACTTACAGAGCCATTGCTTAAGGCGCTAATAATTAACGCCCTATTGCATTCGCTCTTTGAACCTGTTAATTTTATTTCAGTATTAATTATTTTACTTCCCTTAAAAGAAAGCAATATGTTTTCAGACATAATTATTTATTTATCCATTTGAATTTCAAATGTTCAACACTTTACGCTTTAACCTCATTATCAATACCCGCATTCATAATTTCTGTTTGCCGGCGGATTGACTCGCCATGCACTAGTTCTAAAAACTTTTCTGTAAAGTTAACATCTAATTTAAGTGCTTTAGCAAAGGCAGTACGTTTGCTCATAATTTCGTCCCAACGATTAACCTGTAAGATGGTTACTTTGTTATCTCTTTTAAATTCACCTATTTTTTGTGTGATACTCATACGTTCGGCTAATTTCTGAATAACTAAATCGTCGATTTTATCAATTTCTTTTCTTAAATCAGCCAATTTATCCGTAAATTCTTCATTTTTCGACTCAGGTTTACGTAAAGTAAATTTGTTTACCATTTCAGCCAAAGCCGCTGGAGTAACTTGCTGTTTCGCATCTGTCCATGCAATTGATGGGTCTAAATGCGATTCGATCATCAAACCTTGCATATCTAAATCTAACGCTTTTTGAGAAATGTAGGGAATAAGCTCGCGGTTACCACAAATATGACTAGGATCATTAATAATTGGCAATTCAGGACATAATGTTTTTAACTGAATGGCTAGTTCCCACATCGGCTCGTTACGGAAAGCACTTTTTTCGAAGGAAGAAAAACCACGATGTATCGCACCTAATTTTGTAATTCCAGCCTTATTTATTCTTTCTAATGCGCCAATCCACAGTTGTAAATCTGGATTTACTGGGTTTTTTACCAACACCGGGATATCTACACCTTGTAAAGCATCTGCAATTTCTTGTACAGTAAAAGGGTTTACAGTAGAGCGAGCGCCAATCCATAAGATATCTACACCAGCCGCTAATGCTTCTTCAACATGTTTTGCGTTGGCTACCTCTACTGCTGTTGGTAATCCAGTTTCAGCCTTTGCACGTTTTAGCCATTCTAAACCAATGCTACCTATGCCTTCAAATTCACCCGGACGGGTACGTGGTTTCCAAATTCCCGCTCTTAAAACACTTACTTTTCCTGTAGCCGCTAGTAAATGCGCAGTTGATAACAATTGATCTTCAGTTTCTGCACTACATGGTCCAGAAATTAATAAGGGTTCGTTTTTGATGTTGATCCAACTATTTAAAGGTTGGATGTTTAATTGTAGTTTCATTTTTGTGAGTTTATTTTTATTAGTATCAAGTATCAAGTATCAAGTATCAAGTATCAAGTATCAAGTATCAAGATTGGACGCTTAGTGCTACACCTTGTCGTTTTTCATGTATTCGCCCATGATGTTAAAGTTTACTGTATATTTTAATGCCTTGCGAATGGCAGTGTCATAATTCTCCATACTCGTCCATTCCATATCCACATAAAAATAGTATTCATTACGTTTACCTAAAACGGGCATAGATTGTATTTTTGTTAGATTTACATTTAACTCTGCAAACAAGTTCAGCACTTTTGAAAGCGCACCAACATGATTACCCACTTGAAAGCAGATAGAAGCTTTGTTAATTTCGTTTGTATCTTCCTTTTTATCCTTCTCTAAAATTAAAAATCGAGTATAATTTTTTTTATTTGATTCAATTCTGCGTTCGATGATGTTTAGTCCATACAATTCTGCCGCAAGTGTATTAGCAATCGCTACGGTATCAGTTAACTGTTCTTCTTTTATTTTTTTTGCACAAGCAGCAGTATCATTACTTTCAATAACCTGAATATGTGGGTAATCATCGAAAAAATCAATACATTGTCTGATGGCAATAGGATGGGAGGTGGCAAATTTAATGTCTTCGAATTTTATTCCCGGTAAGGCCATCAAGTGTAGCTGAATGGGAAGGTAAACCTCGCCAGTAACTGCAAAATTATATTCCCTTATTAACGTATAGTTAGGTAATAAACTTCCTGCTATAGAATTTTCGATAGCCATGATTACAAAATCAGCATCACCTTTTACTAAACTATCGCAAGTTTGTTTAAACGAGCTACATTCTATAGTTTCGATGTCTTTACCGAAAAATTTAAATGCAGCCTCTTCGTGGAATGATGCTTTAATGCCTTGTATGGCTACTCTTGTTTTGGGTTTCATTGGTTCTTGTTTTTGTTCGATTGCATTAAACAAAAAAAGTCCCAGCTTTTGGCCGGGACTTTTTATATACATTTAATATTGTGATCTATTTTTTTGCATACTAGCCCCGGCTCTTACTAAAATAGTAAAAGTAACCAAAGTAATATGTGTTTTGTAATTGCATGTGGCAAATGTACATTTCCAAATTTAATTTGTCAATAGCTAAATGAAAATAATTTAAACAAAATTAAATTCTTAATAATTTACCTGCCTCAATTATACTTTCCTTATTTAGTAAGTCTAGTGCAGGAATACTACCCAGATTGGTAACCTGCGTATAGTTTAAGATGTATTTTTCACTCTCCTCGTTCACTTTCCCATTAAAAATAATGCCTTTAATGGCTATTTGATATTGCTTTAGTGCGTTAATGGTTAACAGAGTGTGATTAATGCTTCCCAAATAATGCTGAGAAATTAAAATTACTTGTAGATTTAATTTCTTAATTAAATCTAATACCAAATATTGGTCATTCAGCGGAACCATTAAACCTCCAGCGCCTTCTACAATTAGTTTATTATTGGTTTCAGGACATTTAAAGGAGTCCAAATCAATCGTTATTCCATCTAATTTTGCCGAAAGATGTGGCGATAAGGGATGATTTAGTCGATATTGTTCAGGATGAATTTTAGAAATAGAGTTGCTAAGCAAACTTTGAACTATCAAACTATCACTTTGTTCTAAATCTCCAGCTTGTATAGGTTTCCAATAATCGGCTTGCAATTTTTCGGTTAAAACAGCACTCGAGATGGTTTTTCCAATCCCTGTTCCAATTCCAGTTATAAAGTAACTTTCGCTCATGCGATATCTTTTAAATGATCAATTAATTTTTTTATTTCTTCTTCTGTATTATAGAGGTGCAAACAAATTCGTAAACGCTCTTGCCCTTCGGGTACAGTTGGACTTAAAATTGCCCTTACGTCAAATCCTTTACTCTGAAGATAATCAGCATTTTTTTTTGCGGTTAAATCATCCTTAAACAATACGGTTTGTATACAGCTATTGCTTTTTATCCTAGGAAGTGAAGTGACTTC
>JACMOW010000332.1 GCA_014377775.1 Pedobacter sp.
GAACTAAGAGTAGTTGGAATAAACATGATTGCCTGGGCAAATATAATTGGCATAACCCCTGCAGCATTCACCTTTAAACGAATATACTGACGAACGCCGCCATACTGCTTTGCCCCTACTATTTTCTTTGCATACTGTACAGGGATCTTTCTAACTCCTTGTACGATAAGAATGGTAAACATTACTACAAGAAACAATGCTGCGAGTTCAACAATAAATGTTATCAAACCGCCCTGAGCACCCATACGGGAATTAAATTCAGATAATAAACCAAATGGCAGCTGGGCAATAATACCCACCATGATGATCATAGAAATACCATTTCCAATACCTTTATCGGTTATTTTCTCACCCAGCCATACTACAAACATCGTAGAAGCTGTTAGCACAAACATGGATGATATGGTAAATAATGGTTCTGCGAATAAACGGGCCTCAGGAGCAATCTGGGTTTTTACATATCCCACTGCCTGTAGGGCAGTGATGATAATAGTAAGATAACGGGTTACCTGATTGATCTTCTTGCGTCCGCTTTCCCCTTCCTTTTGTAACTTCTGGAAATAAGGAACAGCGATACCTAATAACTGAACCACAATAGACGCAGAAATATATGGCATTACACCCAATGCGAATATGGAAGAACGGGAGAATGATCCCCCGGCGAACATGTTCAGCAATCCAAGAAGTCCTTCTTTAGCCTGTCCATCCTGAATCGATGCCGGATTTACCCCAGGTATAATAATAAAAGATCCTATTCTATAAATTAAAAGACATAAGACCGTGAATAAAATCCGTGCTCTCAGGTCTTCAATTTTCCAGATATTGGATAAGGTCGCGAAAAACTTCTTCATGTAATCTTACAATTTAACTATTGCACCACCTGCAGCTTCAATTGCTTTCTGAGCTGCTGCAGAAAAGGCATGGGCTTTAACGTCAAGCTTAGCTTTAACTTCACCTCTTCCTAAAATTTTGATCAGGTCATTTTTAGAGGCTAAACCATGCTCCTTAAATGTGTCAAAATCAATGGCGGTTAAATTATATGTTTCAGCCAGGGTTTGTAAAGCATCAAGATTGATAGCTACATATTCTGTACGGTTGATTGGATTGAAACCTACTTTAGGCAAACGGCGCTGTAAAGGCATTTGGCCTCCTTCGAAACCTATCTTGCTTTTATATCCTGAACGTGATCCCGCACCCTTATGACCACGAGTGGAAGTTCCACCGCGACCTGAACCGGTTCCGCGACCGATACGTTTTCTATTTTTTGTTGAACCTTCTGCAGGCTGTAAATTACTTAAGTCCATGATCAGATACTTTCTACTGCTACTAAATGATTAACTTTTCTCACCATTCCGATAATTGCCGGATTGGCTTCCACCTCTACAGAGTGATTGATCTTTCTCAAACCTAATGCCTGCATGGTTCTTTTCTGGCGCTCGCTTCTGTCGATAACGCTTTTGATTTGGGTTATTTTAATCTTAGCCATGATTATCCGTTAAAAACTTTCTTAAGATCCACACCACGGTGCTGAGCCACAGTATAAGCATCACGTAATTGTGATAATGCTAGTACAGTTGCTTTAACCACGTTATGCGGGTTAGATGAACCTTTCGACTTTGCAAGTACATTGTGAACACCAGCACTTTCAAGCACAGCACGCATCGCACCTCCCGCAATTACACCGGTACCGGGAGCTGCTGGCTTGATGAATACGAAACCACCAGAATATTTTCCGATTTGCTCGTGAGGCACAGTTCCATTAATTACAGGAACTTTTACCAGATTTTTCTTAGCATCATCGATACCTTTGGCAATCGCCTCCGTAACCTCTTTTGCTTTACCAAGACCGAAACCTACTATTCCATTCTCATCACCTACCACAACGATAGCCGAAAAACTGAATGTACGTCCCCCTTTGGTAACTTTAGCAACACGCTGGATGCTAACTAAGCGGTCTTTTAATTCGATCTCGCTTGATTTTACTCTTTTTATATTGATAGTTGACATTCTCTTTATTTAATGATAACACCGATCGTGTGCTATGAAATGATCGCTGTAATCGGTGCTAATTAAAATATTAAACCAGCTTCACGTGCACCTTCAGCCAATGATTTAACACGACCATGGTACAAGTAGCCATTCCTGTCAAAAACAACGGAGCTAACTCCTGCCGCTATTGCCTTTTCTGCTACTGATTTACCAACTGCTTTAGACTGATCAGATTTGTTACCGTCTGATGTAAAATCTTTTGATAATGATGATGCCGAAACGATAGTTTTTCCGCTATTATCATCGATTATCTGAGCATAAATGCCTTTGTTACTTCTGAAAACAGATAAACGTGGGCGCTCAGCAGAACCGGTTAATCTCTTTCTGATTCCTCTTTTGATTCGCTCTCTGCGAGATAATTTAATTCCTGCCATGATGATTATTTTTTAGCGGCTGATTTACCAGCTTTTCTTC
>JACMOW010000333.1 GCA_014377775.1 Pedobacter sp.
TGTATGACTATCTACAACTGATAAGCCTCTAATACTAGTATTTTTACCGCTATCTAAGGTAGAGGTCTTAAAATACTGAGCCCCGGCAGTTTTAGAAAAAGCCAGGGCTAGCAAAAAAAAATTAAGAAATAATTTCAAATCAATTTATTTTACTCTGGTCCAAATATCAGTTCTTCCTATTAAAGAAATCCCCATGTATCCCCTAACGTTCAACTTATCATTTCCATTCATAGTCATTTTACAACTGTAAGTTTTACCAGATTTTGGATCATAAATAGTTCCATCTTCCCAAGTTCCATCATCATAAGTGAAATTATTTAATAGTTGTAAACCTAAAATAGGACGAGTTTTAAGATTGGCACTTGGATTTTTTGTATCAACTTTAGCCTTTCCCGTTTCATCCTTTGGATTTTTTAACCAAACTAATTTGCCATCATAAGTGCTGCCACTTTTGTAAATCTGAATATGTGCATCGCCATCTTTGTTTAACCATTTGCCTACAACTGCATCAGCAGATTGAGCAAAAATTGTTGACGTAGCAAATAACATTGCCATCATTAAAAATAATTTTTTCATGTTTTCTTGTTTGTGTAAATAATTGGTAACGTAAAGTAAAACTTTATTTTGAGATAACGAAAGTTTTAATTTTTAATTTTAATGTACTGATACGTTTACTAATTTAAGACAAACAAAAAAAGGCGTTCCAAAATATTTCGGGAACGCCTCTCTTAATTTTTTATTAGTTAATTCTAATCTTCTACAACCTCACTATTTATAGATGGCTGCTCTTTTACTTCCTCTTTAAAATATCGTTTTTGGTAAAGTAAAATACAAACTACACCTATTGATATGGCAGAATCGGCAACGTTAAATACGGGCCTAAAAAATATGTATTCCTCGCCTCCCCAAATTGGAAACCATGTAGGGAAATTACCTTGTAACAATGGAAAATAGAACATATCTACTACCCTACCATGAAAAATTGGAGCGTAATCATAAATTTTACCGTAAAATACAGAATCAATGATATTACCCAAAGCACCAGCAAAAATAAAGGCCACGTTCATGATTAAGCCCCTATGATATTTATGTTTGATCAAAAAAGTTAACCCGTATCCAATCCCGGCAACGGCTAAAATTCTGAAAAGAGATAAAGCTAATTTACCAGCCTCTCCGCCAAACTCCATCCCAAAAGCCATTCCGTTATTTTCGGTAAAATGGATAATCGCAAAGTTTTTAATCAAGTGAAATTCCTGACCGATAAACATATTGGTTTTGACCCAAGTTTTTATAGCCTGATCCACCAATAAAATAATAAGAATTGCAATTATTGGTTTGTTATAACCCTTCATTAATTTTGCTTTAATTTTGCTTCCATGCTTAAAGTTGCATGAGGAACCGCTCTTAAACGCTCTTTTTGGATTAATTTTCCAGTTTCTCTGCAAATACCGTAGGTTTTATTTTCTATACGTACCAAAGCAGCTTCTAAATTATCAATAAACTTTTTTTGTCTAGATGCTAACTGGTTAATTTGCTCTTTTTCTAAAGTTGCAGAACCGTCTTCTAAGGTTTTATAAGTACCTGCGGTATCATCAGTACCGTTTTTATTTGGGTTGCTTAGAGAACTTGTTAAATTGTTCAATTCGCCTTTTGCACTATTTAATTTATCGGTAATTAACTCTTTAAACTCTTGTAATTCTTGATCTGAGTAACGCGTTTTAGTATTTTTATTTTCCATGTTTAATCTTTTAAAATAGTAATTTTTATATTGGTATCCTCTATTTCGATTGCAGTTTCTGAATCGATTTTATCGTCTATTAACAAAGAGTTAGCCAATATTTCGGCGCAAATATAGGATAAATTATTATTCACCGCTTTGGCAATTAATTGGTTGTTTTCTAAAATGACTTTAATTTTATCAGTTACCTCAAAACCAATCTCTTTCCTTAAATTTTGGATACGATTTATCACTTCTCTCGCCATGCCCTCTTCTTTCAATTCTTGAGAAATATTTATATCTAAGGCAACTGTTAATTTTCCTAAATTGGTCACTTGCCAGCCTGGTACGTCCTCAGCAATAATTTCTACATCTTCAAGTAAAATATCATAACCATCAATAGCAGAACTTCCATTTTGCTCTAATGCTGCAATTTGGTGATCATCAAAAGCAGCAATTTTATCGGCTACAGCCTTCATATCTTTACCTAATTTTTTACCCAAAGATTTAAAGTTTGGTTTTATTTTCTTTTTGATGATGCCCGCGGTATCGTTAATATACTCAATTTCTTTAATATTAGTTTCTGATAAAATCAGCTCCTTAACTTTCTCAATTTTCTCTTGGAAGGCATTATCCAATACCGGTAATAATATCTTGCCTAAAGGCTGACGAACATTGATGCTCACTTTTTTTCTCAGCGAAAGCACCATAGAAGAAATATCTTGAGCCAGTTGCATTCTTTCTTCCAAATCTTTATTCACCAAATCGGCATGATAAGCAGGGAAATCTGCCAAATGAACGGATTCAAATTTCTCTTTTTGGGTTATCGAGTTTAAATCGTTATACAAACGATCAGAAAAGAATGGCGCAATTGGCGACATTAACTTACTTATCGTGATTAAACAAGTGTATAAAGTCTGGTAAGCCGATATTTTATCCTCGGTATAATCCCCTTTCCAAAAACGACGGCGACATAACCTTACATACCAATTACTTAAATGTTCATCCACAAAATTTTGGATGGCCCTTGCCGCTTTTGTAGGTTCAAAATCGTTAAAAAAAGCATCAACATCTTGCGATAAGGTATTCAATAAAGAAATAATCCACTGATCAATCTCTGGTCTTTTGGCTAAATCAATATCCGCTTCTTGGTAAGTAAATTTATCAATATTGGCGTAAAGCGTAAAGAAGGCGTAAGTATTATAAAGTGTACCAAAAAACTTCCTTCTCACTTCGTCTAAACCATCGGTGTTAAACTTTAAATTATCCCAAGGCGATGCATTACTAATTAAATACCAACGTGTTGCATCGGCACCATACTGCTCAATAGTAGCAAAAGGATCAACGGCATTGCCCAAACGTTTAGACATTTTATTACCGTTTTTATCCAGCACCAATCCATTAGAAATCACATTTTTAAATGCAACCCCTTTATTATGATTTTTCTCGTTTACCGCTTTAATCTCGTCGCTCGTTTCGCTCAACATGGTGGCAATAGCATGTAGCGTAAAAAACCAACCACGGGTTTGGTCTACTCCTTCGGCAATAAAATCTGCTGGATAAGCATCCTCAAAAGCTTCCTTATTTTCGAAAGGATAATGCCATTGCGCATAAGGCATGGCACCGCTATCAAACCAAACATCTATTAAGTCTAGCTCACGCTGCATTTTTTTCCCTTTCGGGGATATTAAAATAATATCATCTACATAAGGGCGGTGTAAATCCAGACCATCTGTCCCAAAATTTTGAAAAATAGCGTTCGCTTTAACCGTTTCTTCCTCAGATAATTTACCCGATTCTAAAGCTGCTGTCATTCCAATTTTTAGCTCTTCTATAGAACCAATACATTGTTCTTCTGCGCCATCTTCGGTTCTCCAAATTGGCAAAGGTGTTCCCCAATAGCGTGAACGCGATAAATTCCAATCCACTAAATTCTCTAACCAATTGCCAAAACGCCCAGTTCCGGTACTTTCTGGCTTCCAATTGATGGTTTTATTAAGCGCCACTAATTTGTCTTTAACCGCTGTGGTTTTGATAAACCAACTATCTAAAGGATAATATAAAATTGGCTTATCAGTACGCCAACAATGTGGGTAACTGTGCTCGTATTTTTTTACATCAAAGGCTTTGTTTTCTTCCTTCAACATAATCGCAATCAAAACATCGGTAGGTTTAAAATCCTTATCTGCCCTTATTTCATCGCTGTAATATTCTTCTTTTACATACTTACCGGCAAAATCCGTGACCTCATCAACAAATTTTCCTTGTTTATTAACCAAAGGATGCTCGTTTCCATTTTCATCACGTACCATCACAGACGGAACGCCAGCTTCACGGGCAACCCTAAAATCGTCCGCACCAAAAATAGAAGCCGTGTGTACAATTCCGGTTCCATCTTCTGTAGTTACAAAATCTGCCGGAATAATCCTAAAAGCATTCTTCTGTAGATTTTCATTGGTAACATAAGGCATCAATTGTTGGTAACGTAAGCCCAATAAATCTGTTCCTTTAAACTCGGCTGTTATTTCCCATGGGATTAATTTATCACCACTTACATAATCTTGAAACGATGTATTTTGAGCTTCATTTTTAAAATATTTACCCACTAAATCTTTAGCTAGCACTACAGAAATAGGTAAAAAGGTATATTGATTAAAAGTCTTGATTTTTACGTAATCGATATTCTCGCCAACCGCCAAAGCACAATTAGAAGGCAATGTCCAAGGTGTGGTAGTCCAAGCAATGATACTGGTGTTTTCTTCGACCGTATCAAAAAGCAAAGGCATTAATGGGTGCAATTGCTCTGCGCTCACTTTAAACTGCGCAACAATAGAAGTATCTTTCACATCACGATAAGTGCCCGGTTGGTTTAATTCGTGAGAACTTAAACCGGTTCCAGCTGCCGGCGAATAAGGTTGTACCGTGTAACCTTTGTATAAAAATCCTTTTTGGTAAAGTTGTTTCAAAATCCACCAAAGCGATTCTATATATTCATTTTTATAGGTAATGTATGGGTCTTCCAAATCAACCCAATAACCCATTTTTTCTGTTAAATCATTCCAAACATCTGTATAACGCATCACCTCTTTGCGGCAAGCATCATTGTAATCTTTAACAGATATTTTTTTACCGATATCTTCTTTAGTGATGCCTAAAGACTTTTCTACCGCCAATTCTATGGGCAAACCATGTGTATCCCAACCGCCTTTACGTTTAACCTGAAAGCCTTTTAAGGTTTTGTACCTGCAAAAAATATCTTTAATAGCCCTTGCCATTACATGATGAATTCCCGGCATTCCGTTAGCAGATGGCGGTCCTTCATAAAATGTATATGGCTTATTAGACGGACGGTTTTGAATGCTTTTTTCAAAGATTTGATCTTTTTTCCAATCCGCTAAAACGTCTTTACCTATTTGCGATAAATTTAATTGCTTATATTCTTTGTACATCAGCTTTGCTCTCTCAAATTTAAGGATGCAAATTTACAAAA
>JACMOW010000334.1 GCA_014377775.1 Pedobacter sp.
ATGTGTTCGAGTAAAACAAGGAGATAATGCTACAATTATTATAAATAAAAAGCTGGCAGATTTTTAAAATATGCCAGTAAAAAATTTCCTAAAAGATAATTGGTAGCATCAAATTACCTAAAGTGTTTCTTAGCTAAATCTTTACGAACACGACTTAGCGATTCTGGTGTAATGCCCAAATAAGAAGCAATCATCCATTGTGGTACCCGTAAAGTGAGATTTGGATAGAGTTTAATGAAGTCTAAATATCTCTCTTCGGCAGTTGCACTTAGCAACGTATTTAGCCTCTTTTGCATAAAACGTATGGAGTTATGCAGCATTAAAATATTAAGCTCTAATATTTCTGGAACAATGTTTTTGATGGCAGGAAAGAAATCTTTTTTAACTATAACTACATCACTATCTTCAATAGCATCAATGTAAAATGCCGAAGGCTCATTAAAAATGGCCGTATCCCGATCAGATAGCATCCAATTTTCTGGTGCAAATTGAATGATGTGTTCCTTACCTTTCTCATCTACCGAAAAATACCGGAGTAAACCACTATTTACAAAATAGGCCTCAGATTTTAAATCGCCAGCATTTAAAAGAATTTGACCTTTTTTAATGGTTTTGGTTTTCAGACAGCTTACGGCCTCTGTTGCCTGCTCTTCTGTTATGGCTAATCTATTTTTGAGGTAGTTTGCAAATTTATCTAGCATTTGCAATTATTTTTTAGGCTGAGCGAAATTATCAAAGTTTGCGGCGCATTTGCCACAACCAGAAGCACAACCATTACTTTTTGGAGAAACAGCACGGTAAATCATTCGGCCAACATAAAACAATGCGGCAGCGAAAATGACAATCATTAAGATGAACTGGATATCCACAATACAAAATTACGATTTATTAAATAGGAGAGTTCAGAGTTTTGTAAAATTTGTGGCCTCACCCTATTAAAGCTGGTATTAAAATTAAAACTATTGCTGTCCCCCTCCACCACAGAGGGACACAGAAAACAGTAGGTTTAATCCATTTCCAATCTAGTATACTCAACCACCGCATGTTAAGCCTCTCCCAACCAGAAAGAGATTTAATAATAGTTGCTAAAGCACAAACATTAGGGGGAAGATTCCATCAGCCCAATTGTACCGCCAACCCAATCGAAGTCTGCGTTGTAGCGTACACCAATCATTTTACCTCTGCTTAACCTTCCTAAATTGATGCAAAGTTGAGGTTCTTCGCCTTCTGGCCATAAATACATCATTCTTATTTCTGCTTTTACACCGGCATCTAAAGCTTGTATTACAGGTTCATATTTAACTTTACGTTGTAAAATCCAATTTTCTGGGTCGGTAATTTGTTTAACATCCGCTTCGGTAACATCAATTATTACGCCCATGCCAGCAAAACTGAACAATGGTTTTAAAACATAATTTTTTAAATCTTTTGGGATAGTTTCTAATGTATTTAAAAAATGTGTTTCGGGCACAAACTCGCTCTTTAAAAAAGGCATGGTAAATTTACTAATGCGATAAAACCAATTTGGATGTGTAACCCATTCAATGTCTAATTCATCACGAGGATCGAAGCTTTTATCAAAAATAGTGGTGTCATTTCCAAGTTCATCAAAAATGAGGCGGTTATAGATGCGCTTGAGGCGGATTTTTTCTCCATTTTCTTCATAAAAGAGTTGTTTGCCCTCTTTTTTAATTTCATCTAAAGCTAATATCTTGATACCTAATTTTTTTGCAGTTACAAAAAAATCGATCGCTGTTTTCTGATTTGGGGCATCTATATCCATTAACGCTACCTCATAAGGCGCATGCTGACCCACAATAACCTTTCGAAGTAAGTCAAAATATGACGTTTCGGTTAAACCGTTGAAATAGGGACTTAATTTATCATCAAGCTTATATGCCGCTTTAAATGTTTCAGCCAAGTGCGATTGAAAACCATAAAGAGAAGGAAAACCCTGCATTTCAATTAGCATTGGCGTTACTTCTCCATTTTCATCTTTGCATAATCCGTAATCAAAAGTTAGAAAATGTGGGTTTCCCGACTCATTTTTCACATTCCAATTAGAGGGGATCGCTTTTTGGGTTAGATCTTTGAAATCGTCTTGTTTAATTAAAGCAATAATTTCTTCGCCAGCAGCAATTAATTTTTCCTTTAGTATTTGTGGAATGAAAATAGGCGTTTCGGCAACGCGGAATGGGATTTCCGAATAGCCTTTTTCTAGGATCTTAATAAAATCGTTATACTTTTCATCAGTAAAATTAGAATTAAAAGCTTGGCGGTATTTTTCAATCATAACAATTTGTTAATTTAGATTCTTCGCTACGCTCTAGATGACAATTGTTGTTAAACTTCTTGTAAAGTATGGATAGCCTGATCTAAAAAATTAGGTAAAATAACGTTTTGTGTTAGGGTAATTCGTTCAGGATCATCCAAACTATTTAACATATCTAAATATTTATCCTCTCCATGATTTTTAATAATAGATGCTTTCTTTTCGTCTTGGAGCAAATACATTTTCATCCCGATAGGATCGGCTTCAGGGTGAAACTGGGTGCCAATGATTTGATCTGAAAAGCGAATAGCCATTACACATCTTTCTAATGCTACATGTGGACGTTCTTTTTCGATGGCTAAAATTTTAGCTCCGTTTGCTTTAAAATCAGTAAGGTTAGGTTCAACAACCTGCCAATCTCTACTATCCACCGAATAAAATGGATTTGATAAGCCATTGAAAACTGTTTCCAGCTCTCCGTTTTTAGTTAAGCTAATGGGGAAAATACCAAATGCATTCGATTTTCGTTCGGTAACTGTGCCCAAGCCATATTTACGGCAAGCAAGTTGAAAAGAATGACAAATTAAAAAGACGTATTTTTTAATTTCATTTTGAGTGTTATGTCGTTCAATTGCATCTAGTAAATTGAAAAAATCTGCTTCCCATTTTGAGTGTTCTCCATCAAAGGGGCTTCCCGGACCGCCGCTAGAAATGTAAATATCATAGCTCAAATCAGGCACTTCGTTCTTTTGCCGTATATCGAAAATATCGTAACTTAAATGGATAGGGTAATGCTGTAAAATCTCCTGTATTCCTCTCATTCCTTGATTCGGACTACCATTGTTCATATCGATAACAGCTACCTTAATATTGTTTTTCTCCATCATTTTATTATCCTGCGCCTATTAAAGTTTGCGTGGTAATATAATCTACCACCGATTCAAAGTTACCAGTTTTCTCGTAAACTGCAAGCTGGCGGTCTGCTCCAGTTCCATTTTGTAAGATTTTATGCACATAGTTGATGTCGTTTCTGCTACCTAATTCGTCAACAACATCATCTACAAAATCCAACAATTCTAGGATCAAGTTACGGCAATTTACTTCCATTTCTTTGCCAAAGTCGATTAAATTTCCATCAATACCATAACGGGCAGCTCTCCATTTATTCTCATTAATTAAGGCTCTCGAATAGCTAATGAACTCCATGTTTTGTAAGCGTAACTTATAGAGTTTTGCGCACAATGCTTGGAATAGCGCCGTAAATGCCATTGTTTCGTCTATTAACATTGGGCAATCGCAAATACGGAACTCAACGGTATCGAAAAATGGATGTACACGAATATCCCACCATATTTTTTTCGCATTGTCCATGCAATTGGTTTTAATCAGTAATTTCACATAATTGTCGTAATCCTCAATACTGTTAAAAATATCAGGAATTCCGGTACGTGGAAATTTGTCGAAAATTTTTGTTCGAAAGGATTTGTAGCCTGTATTTCTACTTTCCCAAAATGGAGAATTTGTAGAAAGGGCAAAAACGTGAGGTAAAAAATAGCGGACTTGGTTGGCAATGTGGATGGCTAATTCGCGCGATTGAAAGCCTACGTGCACATGCAAGCCAAAAATTAAATTGGACCGAGCAGCCTCCTGAAGCTCATTTACAATTTCACTATAACGAGGATGTTCGGTAATCAATTGCTTTTCCCAATGCGAAAAAGGGTGTGTTCCGGCAGCGCCAATGCGTAGACCTTGCTCTCCTGCCAATTGTGAAACGGTGTAGCGCAACTGCGAAATTTCCTTTCTCGCCTGTTCGGTATTATGACAAATGCCCGTTCCAACTTCCACAACAGCTTGGTGCATTTCAGCCTTTACCTGATCTTTATGGATTTTTTGAGCCGATTCTACTATTTTTTGGTCATGCGAAGTTAATTCCCTGGTTACAGGATCAACTACCATGTATTCCTCTTCTATGCCGAGCGTAAATTCATTCATCATCTTTGTAAATTTATTTTTTTGATGCTACTTTTTTGGTTTTTGGTGCTACGGCAGTTTT
Source organism: Pedobacter sp. (assembly GCA_014377775.1). GTDB lineage: Bacteria > Bacteroidota > Bacteroidia > Sphingobacteriales > Sphingobacteriaceae > Pedobacter. The sequence continues at coordinate 4,326 of JACMOW010000334.1, forward strand.
TGCTTTTGCAACTAATGGAGTTGCGGTAGCTCCGGTTTTTACATACTCGCCCCAGGTTAAATTATCTTGCCCAAATTTTTGTGCCTTTGCCTTTTCTATGGCATAGGTGGCTGCAGTTTCTACTACCCATTCAAAATTTTCGGCGCCAACACTTTCTTCACCAGCATCTGGGGCAGGATTACAAAAATCGATGGCAATTGGCACACCGTTTCGCACGGCAAATTCGACCGTATTAAAATCATAACCTAAATATTTGTTCAACCTTAAGGTATAATCTGTAATGGTTTTTAATAATTTTTCGCTCGGTTTAGGCCCGTCAATTACATAACGTAAATGATGTGGGTTGCGGGGTTCGTACTGCATAATGCGTACATATTTACCACCAATACAGTAACACCTAAAATATTCTTCGAACACGATTTCTTCTTGTAGCATCATTACCGTTTGTTTGGTTTGACTATGCTTATCAAAAAAATCTTCTTTATCGTGTAATTTGTAAACCTCTTTCCATCCCCCACCGTCAAACGGCTTCATATAGGCTGGAAAACCTGTATATTCAAATATGGCATCCCAATCCATCGGCATTGCCAGATTGCTAAAAGAAAGGCCAGAAGTATCTTCTGGATGCTCTCTTGACGGAATCAAGGCTGTTTTAGGAACAGGAACCCCTATGTTTACGGCCAGTGCATTGTTGAAGAATTTCTCATCTGCACTCCACCAAAAAGGGTTATTTATGACTGCTGTTCCGCCCATAGCGGCATTTTTTAGGTAGGCACGATAAAAAGGTACATCCTGCGAAATACGATCTATGATAACCGCATACGCTGGTTCTTCTGCCTGAAAAACTTTGCTGATGTTTACAAATTCAGCAGTTATACCTTTCTCTGCCTTTTGATTTACGCGATCCACAAAAGCTTGTGGAAATGATCGTTCTTGTCCAAATAAAATTCCTATTTTCTTCATTAGTATGGCGGATTAGTGGTTAATCGGTTATATATTTAAATTGTTTTAAAGTTGTGCTAAATATTCTGGAAACATTCGTCGCCAAGTTGGCCAATCGTGATCGGCATTTTGCCTAATATCTAACCAATGGTTAATGTTTTTTTGATGTAAAATGCCCGAAAGCCTTTCGTTATCGCCTTTGCACATATCGCGGTCTGATGTTCCTAGAACAATTTTCATGTTCCAAAGTTCAGGATTCATGTCATTAGGTAAAAAATCGACAGGGTTATTGAAAAATACATCGTCGTTATAAAAGCCGTCTAGCTGACCAGTAATATCGAAAGCGCCACTCATACTAAATAAATGACTAACGGCCCATGGATGGCGGAAAGCAAAATTAGCCGCATGGTAACCTCCAAAACTACATCCTGCTGTGATCACTTTTTGATGCCCTGTTTCATTTTTTGCGAGTGGTAATAGTTCTTCAAGTAAAAATTTATCATACCAAATATGATTTTTAACCCGATCTGCGGGATGAATTTCTTTATTGTACCAACTTAATTTATCAATTCCATCGGGGCAGTAGATTTTAATTTTTCCTGCCTCAACAAAACTTTGAACAGAATCTATTAATTTAAAATCCTTATTTTCATAATAGCTACCCATACTGGTTGGAAAGAGCAGGATCGGGTATCCGCTATGCCCAAAAATTAAGGTTTTAATGTCTGCATTTAAATGATGACTATACCATTCTTTTAGTTCTTCTTGCATGGTAATCGGTTTAGATGCTTTAAGGTATAAAAATCTAATTCAAACACAAAGAAATTTAGGAATTTTATTGAGATAATTACCTGTTACGTAAAATCCTATCGTCTTTGGAAATGGAAAATAGGAAATGGAAAATGGCGAATAGAAAATAGGAAATGGACATGATCTTACATCTCTAACCCATTTCTTATTCCCCATTTCCTGTAAGATTTGTACCTTTGCATTTGATTAGTGAGAAAGCACATGTATAACACCTTAACATCACCTAGCGTTATTAAAACAAGCCATCAAATAAAGTCCGATTTTTTAAAGAGAATAGTTGACGTTGAGATTTTCAGTCCCGATAATTTATTAGGAAATGAAAGTATTAACTTGTTATTGTTAAATGATGGACAAGATTTGGAGCAAATGAATATGGAGAATGCTTTAAGCTATTTGTACGAAAAATGGAAAATTGGGCCCACTGTTGTCGTTGGTATAAAGGCTTCGGCCGATCGGCTGATGGAGTATGGTATTGCAAATCGCCTAGATTTTAAGAAAAGAGGAGCAAAAGCAGGTTTATATACTGATTTTATCATTAAAGAGTTAATTCCTTATGTGCAAAGTGAAGTAGACTTATCCATTAATGGC
>JACMOW010000335.1 GCA_014377775.1 Pedobacter sp.
CAGCTAATTAAGTAAAAATCAAGATAATATGGCTAAACAAGCCTCAATTGAACAAGACGGAGTAATAAGAGAAGCATTATCTAATGCCATGTTTCGGGTTGAACTAGAGAATGGCCATGAGATTATTGCTCACATTTCAGGAAAGATGAGGATGCACTACATCAAAATTTTGCCTGGGGATAAAGTTAAATTAGAGATGTCACCTTACGATTTGTCAAAAGGTAGAATCACTTATAGATATAAATAAAATATATTATAATGAAAGTTAGGTCGTCAATTAAAAAACGTAGCGCTGATTGTAAGATTATTCGCCGTAAGGGAAAACTTTACGTGATTAATAAGAAAAATCCTAAATACAAGCAACGTCAGGGATAATTAAGAACACTAGAACGAATTACGTACAACGGTGGCCCGCCGTTCGATCGTTCATTTAAAATCAAGCACAAATATGGCAAGGATTTCAGGTATTGATTTACCAAGAAACAAGAGAGGTGAAATTGGACTAACCTACATCTACGGAATAGGTAGACAAACTGCTCAGAACATTTTAACTGAAGCAGGGATAGATTTCAATAAAAAAGTACAAGATTGGTCAGATGATGAGTTATCTGCTATTCGTACCATTATCAATGATGGTATCAAAGTAGAGGGTGCTTTACGTTCTGAGGTTCAATTGAACATTAAACGTTTAATGGATATCGGTTGTTACCGTGGCTTACGTCATAGAAAGGGATTACCTGTTCGTGGTCAACGCACTAAAAATAACTCTCGTACCCGTAAAGGAAAGAGAAAAACAGTAGCTAACAAGAAAAAGGCGACTAAATAATACATGATAAGTAACCATTGTGGTTGCTTGGAATAAAATCAATTAAAATAGTTAATGAGCCCGGGTTATTCGCTAACCTAGTAATTCGCTAACTTATAATTAAAGCAAAAATGGCTAAGAGTAAAAAAGTTACCAAAAAGCGTATTGTTGTTATTGAGTCTGTTGGTCAGGCGCACATCAATGCTACGTTCAACAACATCATTGTAACGTTAACAAACAACAATGGTCAAACTATTTCATGGTCTTCAGCAGGTAAAATGGGTTTCAAGGGTTCTAAAAAGAACACTCCATATGCTGCCGGACAAGCTGCATCTGATTGCGGTAAAGTAGCATTTGACTTGGGTTTACGTAAAGTAGAAGTATTTGTAAAAGGTCCAGGTTCAGGCCGTGAATCTGCCATCAGAACTTTGCAAGTAGCAGGTATCGAAGTAACATCGATTAGAGATATTACTCCGCTTCCTCATAACGGATGTCGTCCCCCTAAGAAAAGAAGAGTTTAATTAATTAATTTTTAAAGCTAAGAGTCTCCCGATTTAAGTTGGGATGATACTTTAAAATCACAAACAATGGCAAGATATACCGGACCGAAGTCCAAAATCGCGCGTAAGTTCAGAGAGCCAATTTTTGGCCCTGACAAAGTATTAGACAGAAAAAATTATCCCCCTGGCCAACATGGCGCTTCTAAAAGAAGAGGAAAACAATCTGAATACGCAGTACAGTTAATGGAAAAACAAAAAGTAAAATACACCTACGGTGTGTTAGAAAAACAATTCCGTAACTTATTTACCAAAGCATCATCTCGCGAAGGTATCACCGGTGATAACTTATTGCAATTATTAGAAGCACGCCTAGATAATACAGTATACAGATTAGGTATTGCTCCAACCCGTTCAGGTGCACGTCAATTGGTTAGCCATAAGCATGTAACAGTTAACGGAGAGGTTGTAAATATTCCATCCTATCAGTTAAGAGCTGGAGATGTAGTTGCTGTTCGTGAGAAATCTAAAACATTAGAAGCAATTACAAATTCAGTAGCTGGAAGAATGATTAACAAATTTAATTGGTTAGATTGGAATGCTGGCGAGTTATCAGGTAAGTTTTTAACTTATCCTAACCGTGATGAGATCCCAGAAAACATTAAAGAGAATCTTATAGTAGAGCTATACTCTAAATAACAAACTTGGTTAAGGTCTTTTTTGGCCCTAACTTTTTTTACGTTACACAACATTAATAACGATCTAAAAACATTATAAATGGCAATTTTAGCATTTCAGAAACCAGATAAGGTAATCATGCAGAAATCAACAGATTTCGTTGGTCAATTTGAATTTCGTCCTTTAGAGCCCGGTTTCGGTGTAACAATTGGTAACGCCCTAAGAAGAATTTTACTTTCTTCATTAGAAGGTTTTGCCATTACAAGTATTCGTTTTTCAGGCGTTTCTCACGAATTTTCTACCATGAAAGGTGTTGTAGAAGACCTAACAGAAATCATCTTAAACCTTAAGCAAGTACGTTTTAAGAAAGTTGGTGACTCTGGAGATTCAGAAAAAGTATTCATCATTGTTAACGGTCAGGATCAATTTCTAGCTGGCGACATTACTAAGTTCTCTAACAATTTCGAGGTGTTAAACCCTGAATTTGTAGTTTGTAACATGGAAAAATCAGTTACTTTAGAAGTGGAATTAACCATTAATAAAGGACGTGGTTATGTGCCTGCAGAAGAAAATAAAATTACTGATACTGTAGTGGGTGTAATTGCAATCGATTCGATTTTTACGCCAATGAAAAATGTGAAATATACGATTGAAAATTATCGTGTTGAGCAAAAAACAGATTATGAGAAATTAATCCTAGATATTTCTACGGATGGATCTATCCACCCAGAAGAAGCATTGAAAGAGGCAGCTAAAATTTTAATCCAACACTTTATGCTGTTCTCTGATGAGAACTTGGTATTAGAATCTCAAGCGAAAGAAGAAACTAAAGAAGTTGATGAGGAAATTTTACATATGCGTAAAATCCTTAAGACGGAATTGGTTGATTTGGACCTTTCTGTACGTGCATTGAACTGCCTAAAGGCTGCTGATATTCGCACTTTAGCTGATTTGGTTTCTTATGATGTTGCTGATATGTTAACATGCAGAAACGTTGGCAAAAAATCTTTAACTGAAATTCAAGAGCTAGTAAAATCTAAACAATTATCGTTTGGAATGAACTTATCTAAATTTAAGTTAGACGAAGAATAATATTAATTAATATTCACTGTGTATAATTCCCTCAGATTAAGTTCAAAGAGACGGTATACACTTTACAAAACAAAAAATGAGACACGGTAAAAAACATAATCATTTAGGCAGAACTACATCACACAGAAAAGCGATGTTGGCTAACATGGCTTCATCACTAATTAAGCACAAGAGAATTTCAACAACTTTGGCGAAGGCAAAAGCCTTACGTGTGTATGTTGAGCCATTAATTACAAAATCTAAAAACGATACCACACACTCTCGTCGTATTGTATTCTCTTACTTGCAAGACAAAGAAACAGTTACGGAATTATTTCGTGATGTAGCGGCGAAAGTTGCTAACCGCCCAGGTGGTTATACTCGCATTATCAAATTAAACAATCGTTTAGGTGATAACGCTGAAATGGCATTAATTGAACTTGTTGATTACAACGAAGTTTATGGTCAAGATGCTGCAGCTGCAGATAAGAAAACTACACGTAGAGGTAGAAGTAAAGTTAAGAAAGCAGATGCTCCTGCTGCTGAAGCTAAAGCTCCAAAAGCTGAAGCTGTGGTTGAAGAAGAAGCTGCACCAGCTGTTGAGGCTGTTGAAGAAGCGCCTGAAACTGAAGAAGCTACTCCAGAGGAGGTGCCAGCTGCTGAAGAGAAGGCTCCAAAATCATAGTTAATTTAACAAAACCATATTAAAAACCTCCAGTTATAAAATCTGGAGGTTTTTTAATACATTAAACTTTCACATTTTCCATCCCATACTGTTTTAAAACATCGACTGGAATCCCAGCCCATTCATTGGGTACATTGCCCACATATCCAATGTCTTTAATACCAATTTCGGTGGTGTAAAAGCCAGAAGTAGTTAAGCTTCTCATCTTATTAAAAAATGCAACACCAGCTTGCATTTCAGGCTTCGCTCTTTTAGGATAAGCAATTTCGTCGATGATGCTAATCTGCTGGCTTACAGAAGCTTCAACAAAAGATTTTTCATATCTATTAAAGCAATGTAGATCTAACCATTTTAATCCACCACGCATGGGTAATTGATGATCGGGCATATCTTTTACAATAAACTCAATAAATTCTGGAACCTTTGCGTCCGATGCACTTCCAGAAACATTGTCTTTTGGGATAATAATATTCGCCAAGATGGTTATAGTTGCCATTTCATGTTTATTGAAAAAAGTATCCGCCTTTAGTTTGTTATCTCGTTCGGTTTCCCATTGCTCGCGTCCTGCCTCTTTCCCAGCTGATGCAACTTCTTCTTTTTCGCCCGATGGCTTACAGGCAGATACCAACACGGTGGTACTTAATGCGGTAAGGCCTAAGGCCTTTATGGAGTCACGTCTGTTCATAATTAAATATTTTGTTTTTTCTTTTCTGATAAGATATATTCTGCCGTTCGCATTGCTAGTGCCAAAATTGTCCAAGTTGCATTTTTATCACCTTGCTGCACAAAAGGTCCTGCATCAACTACAAATAGATTTTTACAATCATGTGCCTGACAGTATTTATTAAGGGCCGATTTTTTCGGATCATCGCCCATGCGAATTGTGCCAACTTCATGAATAATTTTTCCAGGGGCCAGTAATCCGTAATTTGTTTCAGGCCCATGAATTTTTGAAGTTACAATTCCACCCATTTCTTTCATAATGGATAAAAAGGTTTCTTGCATGTGTTTGGCTTGAAGAATTTCTTCTTTTGCCCATTTGTAATGAAATCTTAAAACAGGAATACCGAATTTATCAACTACATTGGAGTCGATTTCACAGTAATTATCTTCTCGAGCAATTGCTGTACCACGACCAGCCATGCCAACACCAGTTCCATAAAAGCGTCGATAATCATCTTTTAAAGCTGCACCATAACCTCCCTCGTCTTTCATTTTGCCATTTCGATCTGGAACCATCCCATTCATACTTGCAACTCCTCCGCCAAAGCCATAGCTAGGCATGCCCATGCCACCTCCATACTCGATATGATAGCCTCTTGGAAAATCTAATTTCTTATTGTCTAACCACCAAGGTGAGTAGATATGAATGCTGCCCAACCCATCTTCATTATATCTTTTCCGATCCATTAATTGAGGTAAAAAACCCGAAACACCGGCTCCAGTTGAATCGTGAAGATATTTACCTACTACGCCACTATTATTGGCTAAGCCATTTGGATGAGCAGATGATTTTGAGTTTAAGAGAATTCTGGCCGATTCGCATGCACTAGCTCCTAAGATCACCAGTTTCGCAGTAACTTGATATTCCTGCAAGTCTTTACGATTTACATAGGAAACACCTTTTGCCGATCCATCTTTATTGGTGATTACCTCTCTTACCATAGCATCAGTTATTACGGTTAAATTACCCGTACTTACTGCGGGAATCACCAAACAGGATGAGGCCGAAAAATCGCCATATACTTTACATCCTCTTCCACATTGGCCACAATAAAAACAAGGTGCACGATCACTATTTCCTTTAATGGCCTCTGTCATTACAGCACCTCTGCCAGCGATTACGGTTACGCCCGCCTTTTCTGCTCCCTTTTTAATAAAGAGCTCGTTCAATCTTGGCTTTGGGGGTTTCATAAAAATCCCATCAGGTTCATTTTTTATACCCTCAACGGTACCATAAATCCCGATCATACGATCCACTTTATCGTAAAATGGTTTTACATCGTCGTAAGTAATTGGCCAATCATCCGTTAATCCATCTGTAGGTTTAAAATCTTCAGGGCCCATTCGTAACGAAATCCTTCCCCAATGGTTGGTACGGCCACCTAGCATACGCGATCTGAACCAATCGAATTCGGTTTTATCTTTTTTAGTATAAGGCTCGCCCTCTAATTCCCAACCGCCATAGGAGGCATCGAAATCACCAAACGGACGGGTTGTGCTTGCACCCCTGCGTGGCGATTCCCAAGGCCATTTTAATTGATGAGAATCAATTCTAGGATCGAAATATTGTCCGGCTTCGAGCATCAAAACTTTTTGCCCGGCATTTGCCAATACGTAGGCAGCCATTCCGCCACCTGCTCCTGATCCCACAACAATGGCATCATAAACAGTAGCGGTTTTTTTAATTTGAAAATCACTCATTATTAATGGTTAGAATTTTAACGATATCCTAATTTAAAGCTTAATTTTGTGAAATGAAAACATTGTGTTAGCTATTTTTCATAATGTAGCCTTAATGTTAGGTAAAACGATTTATATATATGGGAAACAACGATATTTTGCTAAGGTTTAATGATGTTTTAAATGTAAGTATTGCGAACGCTAGCTTTATAAAACTTTCTCTTGGCAATTATCAAGGTAACGATAAAGAATTGAAAAACCTTTATGTTAGAAAGGTGAAAATTAAAAGAGTTGACATGCTATCCTTTAATTATCGTTATAAAACCAGAGATATTTTTAAAAATTTTCCTGTTGAAGGTGGTATTAGTAAAGTGATGCAATATGTTAGCAACGATTTTAAAGTCTGCACCCTATTTACCGCTACTGAAGAAACGATCATTGAGCACACAAAAAAAGGAGAAATTTTAATTCGTTCTAAAAAGAATGTGCTTGCCGTACAAACTTCTGCTGCGCACGATAAGGAAAAGAAAAGGATCATAACGCCAGCTGGAAATGCTTATTTACATGCCCTAAAAATTACTGATGCTGAAGGGAATGTTTTTAAAAATGCGCAAGATAAATACAAACAAATTAATCAATATATAGAAATTTTAAGCCCTCTAATTAGGGAACTACCGGTAGGAGTCATTAAAAATGTAGTGGATATGGGTTCTGGAAAAGGGTATTTGACTTTTGCTTTATACGATTACCTCCATCAGCAATTAAACCTAAAGGTAAAAGTTACGGGTGTAGAATTTCGAGAAGATTTAGTAATCTTATGTAATGATATTACAAAACAAAGCAATTTCGAACAACTCCATTTTGTTCAAGGCACGATTGACGATTATCAGGTTAAAGAAATTAATCTGCTGATTGCACTTCACGCTTGTGATACGGCTACTGATGATGCGATTTATAAAGGGATTAAAGCGGGGGCTGAATTAATTGTGGTCGCTCCGTGTTGCCATAAACAAGTTAGAAGAGAGATCGAAAAATACAAAGTTAAAAACGATGTTTCTTTTTTAACCAAGTACGGGATTTTTCTAGAACGCCAAGCCGAAATGGTTACCGATGGGATAAGGGCTCTGATTTTAGAATACTATGGTTATAAGACTAAAGTTTTTGAGTTTATATCTGATGCGCATACGCCGAAAAATGTCTTGGTGGTGGGGGTGAAGAGAGTTGAAAGCTTAAAGCTCAAAGAGCAAGGAGCAAGGGGCAAAGAAGAAATCCTTCAAAAAATAAAAGATGCCAAGGCTTATTTTGGGATTAGCTATCATCATTTGGAACGGTTGATGGGGCTTTAGCATATTTATAGCTACGCATTACACCCCATCTGTTCTAATTCTTCTCTTGGTCTAAAATTATCGCTGGAATCTGTTTGCTTTTTACAAATTCATTAAATTCAGTAACTTTTTTTTCAGTTATATCTTTTACTTTGGCTATAGCTTTATCAATTTTGGCTGCTAAATCTTCATAAACAACGTAGGCGCTTTTTATAGGTTTAGTTTCTGCCGATGAAACATTGGAGCCCAATCCTGCCATTTTATCATTTAATTGAATAGGGAATGCCAAAACATCTTGCGGTGCTTTTGCTTTTGGCTGCATCAGCGTTGCTTCAACTACATCAATAGAGTCCAACATGGGTTTTGCGATTTTCTTTACCTGGTTTACTAAAGTCGAATCTTTTATGGCATTCAAATATCCATTAATTTGAGTTCGGATTTTGCGTATTTTATTTATGGCGATATGGGCTTCGTTTAATTTTTTATTTATTTTTTGATGAAGGTCAAATTGCGCTCTCAAATCGGCATCACTTACAGTTAATCTTGGGTCTTTTTTAATTTCGATGTTCTGTTCTCCAATTATTTTATCGTATTCTATTAACCTTACTTTGTAATTACCAGGTAGTACTTTGGCACCAATACCAGTTCCTGCCCACATTATATTTGTACCTTCAACCGCTATTACATTTGGGTAGCGCATATTCCATATAAAAGTATTCATTCCTGCATTTACAGTAATAAAACCAACTTGTTCCTTTTTATTGTCTTGATAAAATTCTTTGACAATTTTCATGGGTTCGCCTTTTATATCTTTTGTTGACGAATAGGTAATAACGGTGTCGTTATTTTCGTTCAAAAATTGAAGTTTTAATTCTTTTACTGCTTTATTTTTCAAATAATACCTAACCATTACGCCATTTGGCGCATTTGTTCCAGTATTGCTAGATTCGCTTTCACCACCTTTCATACGATAGGCTGGCGAAGGTTTAAAAAGGTGTCGGTCTGTTTTAACCAAGTGATCCATGATTTCATAGAGCGAGGTAATGTCGTCTAAAATCCAGAATGCTCTTCCATGTGTTGCAACAATTAAATCTTTTTGTGTTTTTTGAATTTGTAAATCACGAATAGGCGTGATCGGTAAATTTAAATTGAGTTTTTGCCAAAAATTTCCATCATTAAACGAAACATAGATACCTCTTTCGGTTCCAGCAAATAATAAACCAGCTTTATTTGGGTCTTCCCTAACAACTCGGCAATATTCATCTGAAGGAATTCCGTTGGTTATTTTTGTCCAGGTTTTACCATAATCGGTAGTTTTAAATAGATATGGATTTCTATCGCCATACATATATTTATTAGCAGCCAAATATGCTTTCCCTTTTGCATGGTCAGAAGTGTGTATCATACTAATGAGTGAAAAATCTGGTAATTGTGATTTTGGCAAGGAGATGTTTTCCCAATCTTTTCCATTGTTTTTTGAAATATGTACTAAACCATCATCAGAACCCGTCCAAAGTACGCCTTGCTCTAATTGCGATTCTGCCATTGTAAAGATTGTAGCATAAACCTCAGCTCCAGTCTGATCTTTGGTAATTGGTCCGCCTGTTTCTCCAGTTGTTTTAGGATCATTTCGGGTTAAGTCTGGACTAATAATTTCGAAAGAATTTCCACCATCTTCAGTAACATGAACAAATTGAGAGGTTACATACATGCGTTTTGGGTTTTGAGGTGAAAAAATGATGGGATAGGTCCATTGAAAACGATATTTTTTTGCATTTGATGGTGCACCAATATTTGATTCAGGATAGGGAGAAATATCTTGAAGTTGATTTGTTTTTTTATTGTATTTACTTAGGGATCCATCATATTCGCCACCGTAGGTAATGTCAGAATTTGTTGGATCAGCCTGAATGTAGCCCGCCTCGCCTCCAGCTACTGGGAACCAAGAATCTTTTTCAATGCTGTTGCCGTTGGTTCGGGAGGCAATTTTTATAGATGAATTATCTTGTTGTGCACCATAAATATGATAAGGAAAATCATTATCAACAGAAACATGGTAAAACTGACCAGTAGGGATATCGTTATCCGAAAATACTTCACCACCATTAAAAGTTATTTCTGCACCTCCATCATTACCGATGATAAAATTAGCTGGATTTTTAGGGTTTATCCAAACATCGTGCGTATCGCCATGACGAACAGGTATTAATTTAAAATTTTTACCTCCGTCAAATGTTTTCCATGCGTTCACGTTTAAAACGATAAGCCCATTTTCGTTTTTAGGGTCGGCTTGTAAATTCATATAATACCATGGTCGTTGCCAAAGATTTTTATCTTCATTAATTAATTCCCAATGTTCTCCAGCATCATCTGAACGGTACAAACCACCTTTTGCATTTTCAATTAACGCATATAAACGATTTGAATTTACGGGTGAAACAGCAATGCCTATTTTACCTAATAGGCCAACTGGCATTCCTGGTTTTTCGTTTAAAGAGACCCATGTATCGCCACCATCAATAGATTTGTACATTCCAGAACCTTTTCCTCCTGATGACATGGAATGCCCGTTTCGGTAAGCTTGCCAGAGTGTTGCATATATGATTCCAGCATTATTAGGATCAATTCGCACACACATTGCTCCAGTACTATCGTTTTTTGAAAGTACCAGTTGCCAATTTTTCCCCCCATCTCTACTTCGATAAACTCCTCTTTCGGGATTTGTATGAAATGGATTACCCATTGCTGCTGCAAAAACAACATCGTTATTAGTGGGATGAACTTCTATGTTCGCAATGGCATCGGCTTTCTCCAGACCTATTTTTGACCATGATTTGCCGCCATTAACAGACTTGTACATGCCATCTCCAAATGAAATGTTAGATCGCATATCTGCTTCACCCATGCCTACATATACAACGTTTGGGTCTGATGGCGCTACCGTGATGGCTCCAACAGAAGAAGATTTGAAGATACTATCAGAAATAGGTTTCCACTCATGTCCCCCATCAATGGTTTTCCAAACACCACCACCGGTGGCACCAAAATAATAGATAAGTGGTTGTTCTGTAACACCTGCAACTGCTAGTGAGCGGCCCGCACGAAAAGGCCCAATATTTCGCCATTTTAAACCATTAAACAAACTGTCGTTTATAGAAGATTTTAAGGGAACAGCTGCTTTTTTATTTTTTTGAGAGAAAACTGAAATTGGATTTAAACCTATAAATAAAACTAATAAAACACCAATTGGAATTTTTCTTGTAAAACGTTGATTCATGATTACTGGATAAGGTCATTTAAAATTAAACAATTTTTACTTAAATAATGGCAGTAATTTATTCTGCTTTAATTGTCTTTTATACCATTATTAATAGTTTTGCTTGGAGTCCGAAGAACGAAAGGAAATTGTACAAAAAATAAGAGCGATTTTCAGGCTATAATATAAGTTCTACCCTAGTGTAGCAATTTACGATACTTTAAACGCTTGACATGAATAATGAAAACCTATAATTATAAAGGATTGGTTCCCGCTAAAATCAATCCTAAAGAACCTAGTAGTGTGACAAATAAACCAAAGCCTATGAAATTTGTATTTGAAAGGTTAGGGTTTTCGCCAAATGCTTCTTTAATGTGATTGAATGCATTCGCAGCATCCCTTGCTTTATTGTGATAAGTACATAATACCAAGAGCAAAACATAATATCCACAGTATCAACACTGTAAAAAGCAACCAATTGTTAAAAGAAATAAATCGGATTCGCTCTAATTACATTTTTTTTGTATTGCACAAGTCTTCTTTACTTAAACCTTATGGTAGCGAACACGAAGTAAAGCGAACAGAAAAACGGTTTTAGCTTAAGCACCACGACCCTGGTTTTCAATAAAATTACTAGTTTTCGCAAATTCGCTATAACCATCCAATATTACAAACTGGCATTCTGCCAACGTGTCAGCAGTAAAACAACACATTTCTCCCATTTTAACAGTCATTACCCCATAATTTCTGCCAAAACCTAATTGGCACATTGCTTGTTAATATGCTTGTAAGCAATAAAAATTTAAAAAGAAATACATAATAAAATGGGAAAAATAATTGGTATAGACTTAGGAACAACAAACTCTTGCGTTTCTGTAATGGAAGGTAACGAACCTGTAGTTATAGCCAACAGTGAGGGTAAACGTACAACGCCATCTATTGTTGCTTTTGCAGAAAAC
>JACMOW010000060.1 GCA_014377775.1 Pedobacter sp.
CAAATGAAATAAAAGCGATATTGTTTTAAATTTATTGAGAAGTTTGAAACTTTAAACTCAAAACATGGGCTATGCTAAATACTAGGCAATCTACATGTATCTTTTCATAGCTTCCCAAAGTATCCCATCATAATTATATACATCGGGTCTGAGTTGCACAACGCCATTCTCTACCCATGCGGTATAATAGCCAATAACAACCGCTACGTTTTTCCGGGTAGCAAACCAAGCCGGTTTTAGCTGAAATCTTCTCAACGTATCTGACTTCTTAGCCATTAATTTGCGATATTTTGTATTTCGAGTGGTATCTATCGGTGGCAAATCAACTTCCATTCGTAAATTATCGTACTGATATTTGTCTTTTACCATCAGCTGTGCAAACTGTAAAGGATCTTCAATCCGTATGCAACCATGACTAATGGCCCTGTTCTTTAACTTAAATCCATTTTTATTGTTGGTATCATGAAGATAAATACTCGAGCTATTATCGAAAATGAACTTAAACTTACCTAAAGCATTTCCTTCTCCAGCGCCTTGCTTAAATTGAAAGGGTAATTTTTCGCGAGAATATCTACCCCAACTAATAGTATCAGGATCCTTAACCAATTTACCTTTGATGTAAACTTTTATATTATTATTAGATAAATAATATGGATCCCTTATGGCTTGATAATAAATTTCACTTTGTGCAATGCTTACCGGGATATTCCAAATTGGATTAACTTGTATAGCATTAAAAACACTCACCAATTGAGGCGTTTCATGATTTTTTGGCTTATCGTCGAGTTTTCCCGACTTTAAAAAAATCTTCATTTTTTCGGTATAGGTTTCCTCTCTTTTTGCTCCCACACAAACATTCATGTGTACCAAAGTATCTCCTTCTGAAAACCAGGTTAGTGAAAAATCTGGAATATTTACTTTCACCACTTCATCTACTGTTATTGGTAATTGCCAACGCATGCGCTCCATGTTTAACTTAATTGCTACAATTGATGGATGGTTATCTGTTTTTAAACGTTCTCGATATTGGGCCAATGCGTTTTTTAATTCGAGATAATTGATAGTGGTTTGTTGTGCGTTTTTTAACACCGAAAGTAAATCTGACGTATTTAATATCGAATCCATTTGCAAACTATTAGGGCGCTTAAATGCAATGTAATAACGATTAAAGTATTTCCTTGGATTTATACTTCCATATTTCATAAAAGTATGATACCGAAGCAATGCATCCGCTGTTTTAAGTTCCAATTCTGCAATTAACGGATAAACCTCATCAATGCTTTTAAAACGGTTTGCATTTAGTCTATTTAATAGTTCAGTTAACTCACTTAAACGAAAAATTTGTGGATTAAATCCGTCCGCCTTGCTACGCTCAATATAATTTTTTAAGCTATCTAGTTCACCAGTAGGATAAAAATTTGTGATAAGAGTTGGCTTAAACTCATTTTTAGTGTAATGCGCACGAGTAACCTTTGGATTTGATAAACCAGCTGTTAATTCTTGTAGTTTATTTTCGAAAACTAAATGAAACGCCGCAGTGTCGAATTTCTTATACAATTTATTTTTAAAATGTTTAGCTAATACTACGCCTATTTCTGGCTTAGCCTTAAACCAATCGCAAGCACTTAAAAGCAAACATAATAAGAGAAAAATTAGGGTTTTCTTCAATTTCCTTTTGAATTTACATTAACAAAGCTATATTTGCATTCTATTCTGCACAAGATTACGGAAAGAATTACAATATATGATACAAGTTTTAAATCATCACGTACATTTACATCATCGCCATTGTGGCGATAGATAGATTAATGTTTTGTACGCAAAACGATTTTTAAAACAAACTCAATATTCTTATTCCTAATTTTATAACAAGTGAAAACACTTAAAATCGCTATCCAAAAATCGGGTAGGTTAAACGAAAAATCAGTAGAAATTCTAAAAAATTGCGGCTTATCTTTCGAGAACTACAAAAGCTCACTCATTGCAACAGTTGCTAATTTCCCTTTAGAAATTCTTTTTCTAAGAGATGATGATATTCCAGAATATGTTCAAGATGGCATTGCCGATTTAGGTATAGTTGGAGAAAACGTAATTATCGAAGCGGGTGCTGAAGTATCCTATTTACAGTCTTTGGGATTTGGAAAATGCACCTTAAAAATCGCCATTCAAAGCACCAGTACAATTACCAAACTGGCAGAATTAAACGGTAAGGCAATTGCTACTTCTTACCCCGTAATTTTACAAAAATATTTATCCGAAAATAACGTCGATGCTCAAATTAGAAACATCTCTGGCTCGGTAGAAATTGGTCCCGGTTTGGGCTTAAGCGATGCCATTTTTGACATCGTTTCTACAGGCGGAACTTTAAAAAGTAACGGACTAAAACCTTTCAAAAATGTGATGGAATCGGAGGCCGTTTTAATCTGCAGTAAGGGGATGGAGAACAACCCCGAGATCTTAGAATTGATGCAAAGGATCAAGTCTGTGTTGCGTGCAAAAGCAACCAAATACGTGGTGCTTAATGTCGAGAAAAGCAAGCTACAGGCTGTGGTTGATTTACTGCCTGGCGTAAAAAGTCCCACCATTGTTCCACTCTTCGAAGAAGGTTGGGTTGCTGTACATTCTGTAATTGCAGAGCAAGATTTTTGGGAAAAAATAAATAGCTTAAAAGCAGCAGGTGCAGAAGGAATTGTGGTGATGCCAATTGAAAAAATCATCACCTAATTTAATCAAAAATCATCAATTAATCATTTAATTTACATTAACTAATAGTTAATAAAAATCATAACAAATTGAAAATCTATAGTTTTAAGGATTTAAGTAAAGAAAAAGTTAATGAATTATGTGCTCGAATAGCTGAGGATGATAACATGGTTATTTCCCGGGTTGAAAGCATTCTTTCTACGGTAAAAAGTCAGGGCGACTCGGCACTCATCTCCTATGCAGAGGAGTTTGATAAAGTTAAGTTAAGCGCTTTATTTATTGAACAAGAACAGTTAGCTGAGATGGCCAAGCAAATACCATTACCAGTAAAAAATGCAATTGATATTGCTTACCAAAACATCTATAAATTTCATGAGGCTCAGTTAAAAACTGAAGCAAAAATAGAAACCATGCCAGGCGTAAATTGCTGGCGCGAGACAAGGGCAATTGAAAAAGTTGGACTATATATTCCAGGTGGAACGGCCGTTTTACCGAGCAC
Organism: Pedobacter sp.; assembly: GCA_014377775.1. Taxonomy (GTDB): domain Bacteria; phylum Bacteroidota; class Bacteroidia; order Sphingobacteriales; family Sphingobacteriaceae; genus Pedobacter. The sequence continues at coordinate 3,203 of JACMOW010000060.1, forward strand.
ATTTTTAATGCTTGGCATTCCTGCAAAAATTGCTGGATGTAAAGAAATCATCGTGTGCTCACCCCCACAAAGTGACGGCAAAATCAATACCTATATTGCTTACGTTTCGACCTTGCTAAACATAAAAAAAGTTTATTTAGTTGGTGGTGCTCAAGCCGTAGGAGCAATGGCTTTTGGAACGCAAACCGTACCTAAAGTGGATAAGATTTTTGGGCCTGGAAACAGGTACGTAACAGAGGCAAAAAAGAAAGTTCAAAACATTGTTGCCATCGATATGCCTGCTGGCCCATCGGAGGTTTTAATCATTGCCGATGAAACAGCCAATCCTGCATTTATAGCTGCCGACCTATTGGCACAAGCCGAACACGGAGTAGATAGTCAAGCTATACTCGTAGCTACCAATCAAAAAATAATTAATGATACTTTAATAGAAATTGAACAACAGTTAATCGAATTACCTCGTAAAGAAATTGCTTCAAAAGCAATGAATAATTCTTATGTAATTTATGCAGATACCTTAGCAGAAGCAATGGAATTTAGCAATAGCTATGCCCCTGAACATTTAATTTTAGCTACTAATAATTTTGAGTCGCTTATTCCTGCAATTATTAACGCGGGATCTGTTTTTTTAGGAAATTTGACACCAGAAAGCGCAGGCGACTACGCCTCTGGAACCAATCATACCTTGCCTACAAGTGGTTTTGCTAAAGCATTCTCTGGCGTATCAGTTGACACATTTTTAAAGAAGATCACTTTTCAGCATCTATCAGCCGCAGGCTTAAAAAATATTGGCGCTACGGTTGAAATATTGGCAAAAGCTGAAGGATTAACAGCACACAAAAATGCAATTACCATTAGATTAAAAGCACAAAATGGACGTTAAGGATTTACAACGAGAAAATATAAAAACATTAAAACCCTATTCTACTGCTAGGGATGAATTTAAAGGGCAGGCAAGTGTTTTTTTAGATGCTAACGAAAATAGTTTTGGTTCACCACTTCCTGCAAATTATAATCGCTATCCAGATCCTTTACAATTAGATCTGAAAGATGCTATTTGCAAAATAAAAGGCGTACCCATTGAAAATACATTCTTAGGTAATGGAAGCGATGAAGCAATCGACCTTTTGTTTCGCGCATTTTGCAATCCTGGTAAAGACAATGTAATCATCTTACCCCCTACTTATGGTATGTATGAGGTTTCGGCAAACATTAACGACATTGAAATTAAAAAAGTTAATTTATTGCCCAATTTTCAATTAGATTTAGAAAGAATTGCTGAAGCTATTGATGTAAATACAAAATTAATTTTCATTTGCTCACCTAATAATCCTACTGGGAATTCTATCCATAGGGTAGCTATTGAGACCATTTTAGCTAATTTTAAAGGTTTAGTAGTGATCGACGAAGCCTATATAAATTTTGCTAAACAAAAAACATTCATTCAAGAGTTAACTGAATATGCCAATCTAGTGGTGCTTCAAACTTTTTCGAAAGCATGGGGCTTAGCCGCATTGCGGTTAGGCATGGCATTCTCTTCAGTGCCCGTAATTGATATCCTTAATAAAATAAAACCTCCTTACAACATTAATCAAGCTACTCAAGATTTAGCCTTAGCCGCTTTATTCAATGTTCAACAAGTAAATGAGTGGATAAAGACCACCGTTACAGAAAGGGATCGATTAAGCCTCGCATTCGAAAAAATTACATTTGTTAAAAAAGTTTATCCATCGGATGCTAATTTTATTTTAATCGAAGTAACTGATGCTTTAAAAATTTATAATTTACTAGTAGATAATGGCATTATTGTTCGCGACCGTTCAAAAGTTACACTTTGCGAAGGTTGCTTACGGATAACGATAGGCACAGAGGAAGAGAATAACCAATTGTTAACAATTTTAACACAGCTATCATGAAACCTGTTCTTTTTATAGATCGAGATGGCACATTAAACATCGAACCCGATGATGAACAAGTAGATAGCTTTGCCAAACTAAAATTTTATCCTCGAGCGCTTTACTATCTTTCTAAAATAGCAAAAGAGCTAGATTTTGAATTGGTGATGGTAACCAATCAAGATGGATTAGGAACCCCCTCAAACCCTGAAGAAAATTTCTGGCCTGTACATAATTTCATGATCGATACCTTTGCTAACGAAGGTATTATATTTAGTGAAGTTATAATAGACCGCACCTTTGCGAAAGATAATGCCCCAACACGAAAACCGAACACAGGCTTATTAACTAAATATCTTGGCGAAGGCTACGATCTTGCCAATTCTTATGTAATTGGTGACCGATTAAATGATGTAATTTTAGCGAAAAACTTAGGCGCAAAAGCAATTTATTTGCGTCAGAATGATACTTTAGGTGCAAATGAAGGGATGATCAAAGCTGAAGCCTTGGCAGATGTAATTGCTTTAGAAACTAAAGATTGGGAAACCATTTATACTTTTTTACGTGCTGGAGCACGGCAAGTTAGCCATGAACGTAAAACTAACGAAACAAATATCAGTATCCATTTAGATTTAGATGGAACCGGGCAAGCGACCATAAAAACGGGCTTAAACTTTTTTGATCACATGCTAGATCAAATCGCTAGACATGGCAGCATGAATTTAAATGTGCAGGCAAATGGCGATTTACATATAGACGAACATCATACCATCGAAGATACTGGAATTGCTTTGGGCGAAGCCTTTGCAAAAGCATTAGGAAATAAGCTTGGAATAGAAAGATACGGCTTTTGCTTACCTATGGATGATTGTTTGGCGCAGGTTGCGATAGATTTTGGCGGTCGTAACTGGATCGTTTGGGAAGCTGATTTTAAGCGTGAAAAAGTTGGCGATATGCCAACAGAGATGTTCTATCATTTCTTTAAATCGTTTAGTGATGCTGCCAAATGTAATCTCAACATCAAAGCCGAAGGCGAAAATGAACATCATAAAATCGAAGCTATTTTTAAGACCTTTGCAAAAGCAATTAAAATGGCGGTTAAAAGAGACGCCGAGAAATTAGTTTTACCAAGTACAAAGGGGGTACTTTAAACAAATAAGGAACAAGGATTAAGCAGCAAGGACATAGCGCTCAAAATCTTTAATCTTTGTTCTTTAATCAGGAATTATGATAGGAATAGTAAATTATGGGGCAGGAAATATTTTTTCGTTAACCGCAGCCTTAGAAAGACAAAGCATTGCTTATGGGATGGTGAATACCCAAGGCGATCTTGATTTGTACAGCCATATTATCATTCCAGGTGTTGGTCATGCTGGCGCAGCAATGCAAAAATTAATGGAAACAGGATTAGTTGACTCCATAAAAAAATTAAAGAAACCAGTATTGGGTATTTGTGTGGGTATGCAATTACTTACCGAACACTCTGAAGAGGGAAATGTTGACCTTCTAGGAATTTTTCCACTTCAAACTAGGCTCTTTAATAAAAATCTTGGTATTAAGATTCCTCACATGGGATGGAATACAGTTGCCTTTAAAAACAATTTGTTATTTAAAGATGTTGCACTTGAAACACAATTTTATTTCGTGCATTCTTATTTTATTGAATATAACCCTATTTTTGATATTGCAGTTGTTAATTATGGAAACAAGTTTTCGGCTGCGATACAAAAAGATAACTTTTACGGCGTTCAGTTTCATCCAGAAAAATCTGGGGAAGCAGGAGAACAATTATTGAAAAATTTTTCAAACCTAAGTTTATAAAATGTACATAATTCCTGCAATCGATATTTTAGACGGAAAAGTAGTTCGCTTACGCGAAGGCGATTATAACCAAAAAACCGAATATGATGTTTCTATTAAAGAAATGATCGAACGTTACCGTTCAAACGGAACAGATTTTATTCATATCATTGATTTAAATGGCGCAAAGGGTGATTTCACCAACCAAAAAACACTATTTGATATTATTAAAAAAACCGATATGCGGGTTCAATATGGCGGTGGAATTAGAACAATTGAGCAAGTAACAAATTTACTTGATTCTGGAATACACCGTGTTATTGTAGGAACGCAAGCCATCAGCAATCCCGATTTTTTACCTGCCTTAAGTACAGCCTTCGTTAAAAAAGATAACTATGCCAATAAGATTGTAATAGCTATTGATGTATTAGATGAGGTGATTAAATATTCAGGTTGGATGGAAAGTTCGCCCATTAAATTAATGGATTATGTGGATAGGTGTTTGCAACTAGGATTTTTCAGATTTTTATGTACTGATATTAATAAAGATGGCAAGTTAGAAGGTGCGGCAGTTGATCTTTACAAGAAATTATTGGATCATTCTCCATTTATTAAGCTAATTGCTTCTGGAGGGGTAAGTTCAATGAAAGATATTAAGGATCTTGCTAAACTAGATATTAGAAGTGTAGTAGTTGGAAAAGCCATTTATGAAAATTTAATATCGATTGAGGAAATTAAAGAATGGAATTTAAAGGCGCTAAGCTCAATTTAAAAATCCCATTCTCTTATGGTTTCCAATTTTTATTACAGGATTGATTTTAACAATAGTTTCATTATCAAGAAGGTAAATAATTGAGTGTAAAACAAATGCTAAGTAAAAGAATAATCCCTTGCCTTGATGTAAAAGACGGCAGAACGGTAAAAGGCGTGAATTTCGTCGACCTTCGCGATGCTGGTGACCCGGTTGAATTGGCAGCTCAATACGCAGCCCAAGGTGCTGATGAACTTGTTTTTTTAGACATTACAGCCACGAATGAACGTCGTAAAACGATGATCGAAATGGTTAAATCTATTGCTAGACAATTAAATATACCATTTACCATAGGTGGCGGAATTACAGAAATTGCGGATGCCGATGCCCTATTAAATGCAGGTGCCGATAAAATCAGTATTAATTCTGCAGCAGTAAAAAATCCTAAATTGATTGAAGATTTAGCCAAAACATTTGGAGTTCAATTTGTAGTTCTGGCAGTAGATACTAAGAATATTAACGGAAAAAATATCGTACACCTCAATGGAGGAAGGTTAATTACCGAGCTGGAAACTGAAATTTGGATTAAAAAAGCAGAAAACTTAGGTGCAGGAGAAATATTGTTAACATCGATGGATCATGACGGTACCAAGCAGGGTTTTGATTGCGACCTACTTGGAAAAATTAATAAAATGATAAACATTCCAATAATCGCATCAGGTGGAGCAGGAGAAATGGGTCACTTTACTTCAGTTTTTCAAAAAGCTAGGGTTGATGCAGCATTGGCAGCTTCGGTTTTTCATTATGGAGAGATATTGATACCTGATTTGAAGCAAGAGTTAAGAAAAAATAATATACCAGTAAGACTTTAAAAATAATAAAATGCATCATTGCGAGGTAAGAAGGAATCTTAGAAAGAGACTAAGTTAGGAGATTGCTTCGTACCTCGCAATGACGAATAAAAAAAATTAATAATGAAGATAGATTTTAATAAAAGTGACGGTTTAGTTCCTGTTGTGGTACAAGACAACCAAACATTAGAGGTTTTGATGTTGGGTTACATGAATTCCGAAGCTTATGAAAAAACCCAAAACGAGGGAAAAGTTACGTTCTTTTCTCGCTCAAAAAATCGATTATGGACAAAAGGTGAAGAAAGTGGCAATTTTTTAACTGTAAAGTCAATTCATATCGATTGCGATAAAGACACTATCTTAATAAAAGCACTTCCTATCGGACCTACTTGCCATACCGGTAACCGAAGTTGCTTTAATACCAATTTTAATCAGAACTTTTTATTCGAGTTAGAGAATATCATAACCGATAGGTATGAAAATCCAGTTGAGGGCTCCTATATTAATAAAATACGCAAAAAAGGATTAAATAAAATTTCACAAAAAGTTGGCGAAGAAGCCGTTGAAACCGTAATTGCCGCTCTTGCCGAAACGGATGAAGACTTCGTAAATGAAGCATCGGATTTGATGTTTCACCTCATATTTTTATTGAAAGAAAAAGGGAAGACTTTAGAAGACATTGCCATTAACCTAGAAAAAAGACACAAATAGATTTGAGAAATGTTAACTCCTATCAAAACCCTTTCTGGCCATCAAAACCCTGTTTATGCTTTGGCTAATGCCGAAGAAGATGGGTTGTTTTATAGCGCTGGGAACGACAAAGGTGTAGTAGAGTGGTCGCTTAAAGAAATGGCTTTCGTAAAAGTTAAAATGCCCGTACAAAGTTCCGTTTATTGCCTCCATTTATTTGACAACAAACTTTTTGTAGGCGAAAGAAGTGGTGCATTTAGCGTATACGATTTGAAAGCTGAAAAAGTAATTATCTACATCAATGCACATACTAAACCTATTTTCGACATCAAAACAGTTAAAGGTAAAAATGAATTATTAACCAGTAGTGAAGATGGTACGGTTGTCGTTTGGTCCTTAACGGATTATACCGAGATCTACCGCTTCCAAGTTGCATACGACACCGTTAGGGGTATTGCCATTTCTCCAAACGAAGATGAAGTTGCTTTTGGCTGCAAAGATCATCTTATCCGCATCTATAATTTAACCGATTATAGTTTAAAGCGATCGCTAGAAAGCCATACTTTTCCAGTTACTTCTTTGGCTTATCATCCTGATGGAAAATACCTCATTTCTGGCAGCAGAGATGCCCAGTTAAAAATATGGGATTTGCCAAACTATGAGTTAAAACAAACCATCCCTGCTCATTTATTTACAATCTACAGTATTATTTTCCACCCTTCCCTGCCCTATTTCGCAACAAGTAGTCAGGATAAAACCATTAAAATTTGGGAGGTCGAAACCTTTAAGTTATATAAAATTTTAAGGGGTCATAGTCATTCTATCAATAAAATGATATGGTCTGCCGATGGGAAATATTTAATTTCTACTGGCGATGACCGAAAGGTTATGATTTGGGAGATAGTGGATTATAGGCTTTAAAATATCTATCCTTAGTGGTGGATAACCTAATTGAGTAACGTAATTATCACTTAAAAAATCTTCCTTTTTTAAACCTAATGATGCAAATCCAAACTCTCCAATAACATTAAGCATTTTTTCATATTTAACAATTCGATAAAATCGATGAAATCCTGTTCAAACATTACAATTTTCTTCTATTAACCACTTTAATTATCTTATCAGGAAATGACCCATTAAGCCAAGTAAAATAACTTTTTCTTAATGATGTTACAGCTTTTATTCTTTCTAATGCCGGTTGATTAAGCCAAAAGACAACATCTAATGAATCTTCATCATCCATTTTAACACGATTCACAACCATAGCCATTTTTCTAATTTTAGGCTCCATAATTATCATTTTAAGCTAAACAAATATAACGAAATCGTACCGAGTTACCTTAAATTATTGTCAATTTTGAGTGCTAAATTTTCTCAAATTCTTTTACCTTTAGCACATGGACACACCGAAACTTTTACCGATACTAGACGCAGCGCAACTTAGAGTTTTAGGCGCATTAATGGAAAAATGTAAAACTACTCCCGATTATTACCCAATGACATTAAACAGTTTAACAGCGGCGTGTAATCAGAAAACATCACGAAAACCAGTGGTACAATACGATGAATCGACCATTGTTTCGGCTTTAAATTCCTTAAAAATTGTTGGATTAACCTCTACTGCAACCGGAGGCTCTATCCGAAACATTAAATACAAGCATAATTTTGCCATTGTATTTCCAGTGGTTCCTGCAGAGGTGGCGATTATGTGCTTACTTTTTTTAAGAGGCCAACAAACTCCTGGCGAAATTAACACCAACTCGGGTAGATTATATGAATTTGAAACTTTAGAAGAAGTTCAACAAACCTTAGAAAAATTGGCAAATGAAACGCCAGCTTATCTTAAGCAGTTGCCTCGTAAACCCGGACAAAAAGAGGTTCGGTATATGCATTTATTTGCTGGCGATAGTAAGGCTACGGAAGAAGAATACTTGAATGAAACAATTTCATCTAAAGGAAATAGCGAATTTGAAGAACGCTTGTCCAAAGTTGAAGAAGAATTAGCTGAGCTGAAGGTTAATTTTGATAAATTGATGAAGGAGTTGATGGGATAAATTAGATAAATCGCTTTATGATCCTAAGCTTATGCGTGTATTTCCCTAATTCCATATTGTAAATTCCCTGATCATCAATTGGATCGATTCGCACTTTGGACGAGGAATGGATAATTTGATTATTACTTAGCATTAAGCCTACGTGCGTAATTTTGCCCTCCTGATTGTCGAAAAAGGCCAAATCCCCAAGAATTGCAATAGCTAAAAAATCTACAATTTCCCCTTGTTCGGCTTGTTGAGCAGCATCACGATTAATTTTTAGTCCTAACATTTTAAAAACTGTTTGTACAAAACCCGAACAATCTATTCCAAATAAATGCTTACCTCCCCATAAATAGGGTATATTAAGAAAAAACTTGGCTGTAGATTCGATCTCCGACATAAAATCAACTGATCCGCTATCGTGTGGTACAAAACCCAATTTGAATTTCTGTTCTCCTATAAAACAATAATCCTCTTTTAAAAAAGGGATTTTACTTCCCGGACTTAAATGATAAAAAGTGCCATCTTCTGCAGTAAGGACATTGTTAAAACTTAAGGGTGCGAGTAATTTACAGCTCTGGAGCTCAACAAATTGGCTTTTGGAAATTGAAACCACTTGCCTAAAATCTAACCAGCCCTCGTATTCATCGTATCCATTTCTAACCAGCCACCAATGTCCTTCTTTTTCTATAATTTCAAAATGTTCTCCAAACAACAGTTGGGAAACAACTTCTGCCTTATCTGATGCAGTTGACCTAAGATAACTCACTGAAACCCTACAAATGCCGTATTGATTTTCCATATTCAAAAGTAAGGATTAACCGTTATAACCAAACATTTAAGCATAAAATTTGTTATTTTTATTAACCATTCATTAAATCTCAAGCATCATGAACTTTAAAAAAATTTTAATTGCGGTAGATAACAGTGTCTTCTCAGAAAAAGCTGCCATAACAGGTTATGAAATGGCTTCAAAGTTTAATGCCGAGGTTGCGCTCATCAATATTATTGAGCCTGCTCCCGTAACAGTTAACCCTGATTTTACTTTGGCTCCTGTTTTTTTAGAAGCGTTTGATAATAGTGAAGAAAATAGCCATTTACTGTTAAAGGAAATTGAAAATAAACATAGCAATGGCATTGCTACCACCTATTTATCTATCATTGATACTGCAGGCCATGGTATTATACACCAGGCTGAAGAATGGGGTGCCGACCTTATTGTTATGGGAACGCACGGAAGAAGTGGGTTATATCATTTTTTAATGGGTAGTGTTGCTGAGCACGTAGCACGAAAATCGGCTTGTCCAGTATTAATTGTACCAAATAAAGAATAAAAGTTGAAATTGATACAGTAGATCAATTAGAACCATACTATACGCATTGTCTCAAGACTAATTTTCCTGATGTAACCAATTTTTTTTAGCTAATAATTCTTCTTCCGTTTCGCGTACATCTTCATCATCTATACAACAATCAACAGGGCAAACTGCAGCACATTGGGGCTCATCATGAAAACCTTTACATTCAGTACATTTATCAGAAACTATATAATAAACTTCATCCGAAACTGCTTCTTGAGCTGTTCCTGCATCAATCTGTTCTCCTCCAAAATCAATAATACCATCTAAATTGGTACCATCAGAAAATCTCCAGGCTGTACCTGCATCATATATTGCATTATTTGGGCATTCTGGCTCGCATGCTCCACAATTAATACACTCGTCTGTTATTTTAATTGCCATGTGTTCGTCTATATCTATCGCTAAGTTTACCTTTGCAGGTGCAAATATAACACTAAATCATTTAAAATAGTTCTAAATATGTCATCACTTACTCCTAAAAAGTTAATAACTGCCCTAAAAACTTTAGGTGAATTAATGGCAAACCCTAGCCATGAGCTTGAAACTATTATAGAAATTGCCCAACATCACAATGCTTGGTTTACCCCAGACGAGGTTAAAAAATCACTATATTCCTTAGGAAAAATGCTAAATGAAAATGAATTAGACCATTGGTTTAGCACCATAACAATGACTAAAAATCCTAAAAAAGTTGGATTAATTTTGGCTGGAAATATTCCAATGGTTGGTTTTCATGATGTAATCTGTGTATTAGCCACCGGAAATATTGCATTGATTAAAATGTCTTCTTCGGACGATAAATTATTGCCTGCTATAATTAAGCAATTGATCATCATTGAACCATCGATAGCCGATCATATAGAGTATATTGATCGCTTAAAAGACTTTGATGCCATTATAGCTACTGGGAGCAATAATTCTTCGCGGTATTTTGACTATTATTTCGGCAAAGTGCCCAATGTTATCAGAAAAAACAGAAATAGCGTAGCGATATTAAGTGGTAACGAAACACCTACTGAAATTGAGAATTTAGGGCATGATATATTTGATTATTTTGGCTTAGGTTGTAGAAATGTTTCTAAAATATTTGTCCCAAAAGACTATGAGATAAAAAATTTCTTTGAACCTTTAGAAAAGTACCAACCCATTATCAATCATTTCAAATACAACAATAATTACGATTATAATAAATCCATTTATCTTGTAAATGCGGTTAAGCACTTAGATAATGGCTTTTTGCTGGTTAAAGAAGATACTTCATTTACATCGCCATTAGCAGTTTTATTTTATGAAGAATACGATTCGCTAACCGAAATCGAAAAACTGATCGAAAAGGAAAATGATCACATTCAATGTGTGGTTTCGGTAATGAATTTAAACCTTAAAAAAGACATCATTGGTTTTGGGAATAGTCAACACCCAAAACTTTGGGATTATGCAGATGATGTAAATACGATTGCATTTTTAGAGCGTATTGAGCGCATTTAAATTTTAATTGTTTTATGTTAATTAAAAGCAATTGGTTATTTTGGTCTCCGAATTACATCCAAGTACCAATTGATTTTTAGAACCCGAACTGTTTGTCTTTTTATCCTGCTATTTTTTTCCACTTCGTGGATTAACGCGCAAGTATGTACAGGCGATTTAGGTGCTCCAATTCTTGGTGCTGGAACAGATTTTGGGTCGGGAACAAATGCATTTGGGAGTCCACTCGGATCAACTACAAATTACAACTTTGTGTTGGGTACACCGAATGATGGCTCTTATACCATTGTTAAATCAACAGCAAACCTAAACCCAGGTTGGCATCCGAACATTGTTAATCATACTCCAAACGATCCTAATGGCTACATGATGGTGGTAAATGCATCCAATACACCTGGTATTTTTTATCAAACGACCGTAACCGGCCTTTGCCCGGGTGTAACTTATGAATTTGCATCCTACATTATTAACATTTTAAGGAATCCAGGCATCAAGCCAAACATTCGCTTTACCATAGAAAATGATGGGGTACCTTTTCATACTTTCTCAACTAACGATATTTTAGAGGGCTCGGCAACAGATTGGATTAAATATGGAACCATTTTCAGTACGCCTCCAAATGTTGGAACCATTACCTTAAAAATGACTAACCAAAATCCTGGAGGCAGTGGAAATGATTTGGCCTTAGACGATATCACTTTTCGTCCATGTGGGCCAAGAATAACTCCAGTTATTCTGAGCACAAGTTCTAGTACCGCCACTATTTGTGAAGGGCAATCTACCAGTATAGATTTATCAGCCACCGTATCTTCGGTGTACGTAAATCCCGTATACCAATGGCAAGAAAATAATGGAGCAGGCTGGGTTAACTTAAGTTTGCCCGGTGCACAATCGACCCAAATTACTATCCCCTACCCAAATGCTGTTGCAGGCACGTATACGTATCAACTTTTAGTAGCCGAAGCTGGAAACATTAATGCTCCAAATTGTAGGATTGTATCTTCACCATTAACCGTTACTGTAAGTGCAAATCCAGTAGCTGTGGCGTCATTTACAGGCTTAGCCTGCGAGGGGTCTGATGTAACGCTAAATGTAAACACTGGTGCAACTTTTTCATGGACAGGCCCAAATGGTTTTTCATCTACCTTACAAAACCCCGTTTTAACGAATCTGTTTCTTAACAATTCGGGAACGTATACCGTAGTGGTTACCAATGCTGCAGGGTGTTATTCGACTAGCAATGTAACCTTGCAAATTTTACCTAAGCCTATCGTGCTAATCAACATCCCAAATAATGAAACCACAATATGCGAAAAAAGTACTGTTCAATTAATCGCATCTGGTGGAACAGCTTATCGTTGGGAGCCTGCCCAAGGATTGTCTAATCCAGCTATTGCCAACCCTGTTGCCTCACCTACACAAACCACAACCTATACCGTTTCGGCTACAAATGGCGCCTGTACTGTTACCACATCGGTGGTGATTAATGTTACCAAAAGCACTAAAGCAGATGCAGGTGTCGATCAAAAAGCATTAGCTGGTCAATCCGTAAATTTAGAGGGTAAGGTAACTGGTGATAACATTACTTACTTATGGAGTCCGCCCGATTATTTAGATGATCCTACAAAACTAAACCCAACTGCATCACCACCAAGGGATATAACGTATAGGTTAACAGTACAATCGGCCTGCGGCATAAGTACAGACGATGTTTTTGTAAAAATTTATCCAAAAGTTGAAATTCAAAATACATTTACGCCAAACGGAGATGGTAAAAATGACACTTGGAATATCACTGCACTTGAGGCTTTTACAACACACGAAATTAAAGTTGTAAATAGAAATGGGCAAACTGTTTTTAACAATAAAGGATCCTATTTGCCATGGGATGGAAAATTTAACCAAAAAGATGTTCCTGTAGGCAGTTATTACTACACAATTTACCTCAATGATGATTTTAAAGCCTTAAGTGGCTGGGTATTTGTGATCAGATAGTTATTGAAAATATCGCCTAGAAATGCTATTTTTGAACAAAATGTATATCATAAAAGTAAAAGGCATCGCCAAAATACCCGATTATGTTCAATTAAGAGATGAAAAATTTACTTTATTGGCATATTTTAGGGTAGATCGGCCTGATAAATCTTTAGAGAAATTAGGTTTTGGGGATAAACAAGACTACATTATGAATTTTATTAACGATTTGCCTTTTGGGAAAATTGCTAAAATTGAACTTTAAAACATGACAGAACACTCAGTTATTAACTTGCAAAAAGTAGATGTTTTTCAACAAAAGCATCTTGTTTTATCAAATGTAAATTTGAATATCGTAAAAGGCGAATTTGTTTTCTTGATTGGGCAAACCGGATCGGGAAAAAGTAGCTTATTGAAAATAATTTATGGCGATTTACACATCGGAAACGGAAATGGTAAAGTGGCTGGCTTCGACCTTAAGAATTTAGCAGATAAAGAAGTTCCCTATTTAAGGCGTAAATTGGGAATCGTTTTTCAGGATTTCCAGCTATTGAGCGATAGAACTATTGAAAAAAATCTCGAATTTGTACTAAAAGCAACGGGTTGGAAAGATGAGAGTTTGATTAATGAGCGTATTAAAGATGTATTGGATAAAGTTGGCCTACGTTCAAAAATAAAAAAAATGCCACATGAGATTTCTGGCGGAGAGCAGCAACGTGTAGTAATTGCAAGAGCACTCTTAAATAATCCAGAAATTATTTTGGCCGATGAGCCTACTGGAAACCTAGACCCAGAAACTTCAGAAGAAATTGTTTTATTGTTAAAACAAATTAGCCAAAATGGAACTGCCGTTTTAATGGCTACACACGACTATCATATTATTCGAACCTTCCCTTCGCGAATTATCAAATGTGAAAGTGGTGTAATGCATGAGGATGCACAAATAGCATAAGTCAATTCTGACAAAAAATAATAAATCAGTCATACTGTTCAGTAAAATCTATCTAAAACTGACAGCATGGCTGATTTTTTGGTATTGGCAAAACTTTTGAGTTTAAACACAAAAACGCGAGTATATAACATGTTTAATAAGAAGAAAAGAAGTGAAGAGCCTATTATGGATGAGCAATTAGAAGGACAAGATACGGCAGATCAGCAAACTGAAGAAAATACAATCGCCGAACCAGTAATAGAATTATCGGCTGAAGAAAAATTACAGCAAGAAAACAGCGTATTAAACGACAAATATTTACGTTTATTTGCAGAATTTGACAATTATAAACGTCGTACTCAGAAAGAACGTATCGAGTTATTGCAAACAGCGGGCAAAGATGTTTTGGTTTCAATGTTACCTGTTTTGGATGATTTTGACCGTGCCTTAAAAGCGACAGAAAATGCAACAGAAGTAAATGCCATTCGTGAGGGGATTATGCTGGTTCAAACGAAGTTAAAAAGTATTTTAACCCAAAAAGGATTAAAAGAGATGGAAAGTTTGCATACCATTTTTGATACTGATATTCACGAAGCCATTACCAAAATACCTGCACCTACCGATGATTTAAAAGGAAAAGTAGTTGATGAACTCGAAAAAGGATATACTTTGAATGATAAAGTTATTCGTTTTGCGAAAGTAGTTGTTGGAGCATAAAGAAAAATGAGCAAAAGAGATTTTTACGATATACTTGGCGTAGCCAAAAATGCATCAGCTGAAGAGATTAAGAAAGCCTACCGTAAATTGGCAATTAAATATCACCCGGATAAAAATCCAGATGATAAAGCTGCTGAAGATAAATTTAAGGAAGCGGCAGAAGCTTATGAAGTTCTAAGCAGTCCAGAGAAAAAGCAACGCTATGATCAATATGGCCACGCAGGTGTTGGTGGAGCAGCTGGCGGTGGTGGTTATGGCAGTGGCGGTATGAACATGGAAGATATTTTTAGTCAATTTGGCGATATCTTTGGTGGCGGCGGTAGTGGTGGCAGTGGAAGTCCTTTCGACAGCTTTTTTGGTGGTCAATCTCGCAGTAGCGGAAGAAGAGTTACAAAAGGCTCAAATCTTCGGATAAAAGTAAAGTTAACACTCGAAGAAATTGCGAATGGTACCGAGAAAAAAATTAAAGTAAACAAACAAATCGCCTGTAAAACCTGTGATGGTAGTGGTGCCAAAGATAAGTCATCAGTAAGCACTTGTAATACCTGTGGAGGTAGTGGTGCGGTTCGCAGAGTAACCAATACCATTTTAGGGCAAATGCAAACTACCGCAACGTGTCCTACTTGTCATGGTAGCGGTCAGCAAATTACAGCAAAATGTAATGCTTGCCATGGAGAAGGTAGTGTGCGTGGCGAAGAAACCATTAACATCAATATACCTGCTGGGGTAAGTGATGGTATGCAATTGAGCATGGCAGGTAAAGGAAATGCAGCTCCAAATGGCGGTATTCCTGGTGATTTAATCATCTTAATTGAAGAATTACCACATGAAACGCTAAAACGTGAAGGCAATAATATCGTTTACGATTTACATGTAAGCATTGTCGATGCTGCCCTAGGTTTTAGTGCCGAAGTTCCGACGATTGATGGAAAGGCAAAAATTAAAATTGAACCAGGTACACAAAGTGGAAAATTATTGCGCTTAAAAGGCAAAGGCATTCCAGAGATTAATTCCTATCACCGAGGGGATGAAATTATTCATGTCAATATATGGACTCCGAAAGTTCTAAATGCCGAAGAAAGAGGAATTTTAGAAAAATTGAGAGAGTCTCCAAATTTTAAACCGCAACCTGGTAAAAATGATAAAAGTTTCTTTGATAAGATGAAAGAATATTTCGAGTAACATAAAAAAAGCCTTCAAACACATGAAGGCTTTTTTTATGTATAAAACTTTATAACGTAAAATAATGTCCGTAAGAGATGATTCTTTTCAGCAGGCAGGACTTTATCATCTACTAACAGTTCCGAAAAGTATCTCACATTATCGCTACGCTTTAATTGTAATCGTTTAGGCAATCCCTTTTCTAGCTTTAGGTATAATTTATATTCGCTGCATGTAAATATGCTAATCTATTCCCCAACTTGCAATTGATAATACGCTAAAGCATTATCCATTTGTAGCTGGGTTTAATAGATCGCCTGCTGTATTTCTAATCACAAGATATAAATCTGCAAAATCAGGAGAACATGCACAGATCCTTTTACAAGAAATACCACTAAGAATAATTAAGAAACAGAGTACACATAAATTCTTCGTCAATATTTACTTATTAGTAATAAATGATATTTATGACAAAACGCTACACCTTTACTTTGGCGTGAAAGATTAAAGGAAATTATTGATACCGATATACGTAACATTTCAACCTTTTAGCTATCTTAACGCTACTAAATTAAATTAATAAAAATGTTAAGTGTAAAAAACATTGTAAAGCAATATGCTACTCATCGTGCCCTAGACAACGTAAGTTTAGAAGTTGAAAGCGGTAAAATATTTGGGCTTTTAGGTCCGAATGGTGCGGGCAAAACCTCTCTCATCCGCATCATTACCCAAATTACTGCGCCAGATAGCGGGGAGGTGATTTTTAATGGTAAACGTTTAAATAGTGATCATATTTCTCAAATTGGATACTTGCCCGAAGAGCGTGGTTTGTATAAGAAAATGGAAATTGGCGAACAGATCTTATATCTCTCAAAATTAAAAGGTTTAAGTACAGCTGAAGCAACAAAGCGTATTAAATTTTGGTTCGAGAAGCTCGAAATGAAAGATTGGTGGAGTAAGAAAGTCGAAGATTTAAGTAAAGGAATGCAGCAAAAAGTTCAATTTGTTGCAACAATACTGCATCAACCTGAGTTAATTATCTTAGATGAACCTTTCTCGGGTTTCGACCCAGTAAATGCCAATATCATTAAAAATGAAATCCTCGAACTCAATAAACAAGGTGCAACCTTCATTTTCTCTACCCACCGTATGGAAAGCGTAGAAGAACTTTGCGATCATATTGCTTTAATACACCAATCGAAAAAGATTTTAGACGGTAGCGTGGATGAGATTAAGGGTACCTATCGTAACAACACCTATTGGATTGAATACGAAGGTGATTACAATACGAACAGTGCAAATGGTATTTTTGAAGTATTACAAACAGAGCAAGTAAAAGGAAAAACCTTAATTAAGGTGCAACTTCAGCCCGATAAAACAGCAAACGAAGTATTATCCCTATTATTACCGCATGTTTCAATCAGCAGATTAGACGAGGTAATTCCAACCATGAATGATATTTTTATAGATAAAGTTAAAGGACAAGATCATGAATAAAATTTTACTCATTATACGCAGAGAATATTTATCGAGAGTAAAGAAAAAATCGTTTATTATTATGACGTTTTTAACTCCTCTTTTGATTGCAGGAATTTATGGTTTAATTGGTTACTTCACTTACAAAGGAATTAAAGATACCCATGATAAAGTTGCAGTTGTAAACAACAATAAAATATTAATTGAAAAATTAGTATCAGATAAAAATATTAAATATGAGTATGTAACTCAATCGTTAGAAGAAATGAAAAAATCTTTCAAAAAAGGCGATTATGACTATGTACTGTATCTACCCAATTTTACCTTGCAAGCACCAGATAGTATTCAACTTTTTGGCGCAAAACAAGCTGGATTATCGTTAAACAGGAGAATATCTGGAGATATTGAAGAGTTAATCCGTAACCAAAAGTTAAAAGAATCTGGCATTGCACAGAGCGACCTCGACAAACTTAAAACCTCGGTTGATATATCTGTTAAAAAGATTGCTGAAACTGGTCAGGAGCAAGACTCAAGCGCGGGTGCAAGTACCATTATTGCTTTTATCGCAGGTATATTGATGTTTATGTTCATCATGCTGTATGGCATTCAAGTAATGCGTGGCGTAATTGAAGAAAAAACAAGTCGGATTATTGAAGTAATGATCTCGTCGGTTAAACCTTTTCAACTGATGATGGGTAAAATTATAGGTATTGCCATGGTAGGGCTTACCCAATTTATTTTATGGATAGTACTTACCTTAACCATATCTACTGTTGCAGTTAGCTTTTTCACAAACAAAGACGACATTAAAAAATCAGTTGCAGTTTCACAAGCCGGACAAGGAGTGGCACAACTATCTCAGGGCACTCCTGCAGCTTCTGCAATGCAAGGACCAATGGCTGATATACAGAAAAGTTTAGCAGGCTTGGATATCGCAAAAATTGTAACTGTATTTATATTTTTCTTCTTAGGAGGATATTTATTTTACAGTGCTTTGTATGCGGCAATCGGTTCGGCTGTTGATAGCGAAACGGAAACGCAACAGTTTATGATGCCAGTAATGATGCCATTGTTATTGGGTTATGCACTTTCGTTAAGCGTAGTAACCAACGATCCATACGGACCCATCGCATTTTGGCTCTCGATGATTCCGTTTACCTCGCCAATTGCCATGGTGGTACGTTTACCGTATGGTGTTCCAAATTGGGAGCTAGCCTTGTCTATGCTAATTTTAGTGGTTGGCTTTATTGGTACTGTTTGGGTGGCTGGAAGAATTTATCGTGTAGGGATTTTAATGTATGGCAAAAAAACCACTTTTAAAGAAATGTTTAAGTGGTTCACTTATAAGGCGTAAGTCGAATGAGAATTGCGATCATCGATCTTGGTACTAATACCTTTCATCTCTTAATTGCCGAAATTGAGGATGATGAGCCTAAAATTATCTACAAAACAAATGAACCCGTTCGATTAGGCGAAGACATTACCAAGGCTAATCTTATTATACCGATAGCATTTGAGCGAGGGATTACATGTTTGCAAGCGTTTAAAAAGACAATTGATCATTATGGTGCAGCTACTGTAAAAGCGGTAGCTACTTCTGGAGTTCGCAGTGCAAAAAATGGGAAAATGTTTGTTGAAGCGGCCAAAACACAGGCTGGTATTAGCATTGGTATTATTGATGGCGATGAAGAAGCAAACTATATTTACGCAGGAGTTAAATGGAGTGGAGTAATAACCGAACCCGCTTTAATTATGGATATTGGTGGTGGAAGTACAGAATTTATTCTCTGCGATACTATAAACCTAATTTGGAAAAAAAGTTATAACATCGGTGCAGCAAGGCTGATGCAGGGATTTTTTATATCTGACCCCATTAATATTCACGATCAGCTAGAGATTCGAAAACATTTAGATGAGCAACTCGCAGACTTAATAGCTATTTGCAAAATCCACCAGCCTCAAATGCTAATTGGCTCTGCTGGAGCTTTCGAAAGCTTTGCTGGTATGATTAACTTTAATTTAGATATTAAGGCGATTAGTATGGGCGATATCGATTTTCTTGCTTATCAACAACTTGCTCTAAAATTAACAAAAGCTAATCACGAAGAAAGAGCAAAAATGGATAGATTAGTACCTCTGAGGGTTGATATGATTGTAATGGCTGCTTTACTAACCAATTACGTATTAGAAAAATTAGCGCTTAAGAAAATTAAGTTCTCTACTTACGACCTAAAAATGGGGGTTTTGAGAAGTTTCTCAAAGTAACCAGTTTTCCGTCATCCGATGACGAACACTAAAATCTTTTCAATTCTTCGTGCAACTTTTCCGTTGGTAAACCCATTACATTGGTATATGATCCATGTATACGTTTTACCACTACCAATCCCCAGTAATCTTGGATACCATAGCTTCCAGCCTTATCAAAAGGTTTAAAATTATCGATATAAAAATCAATTTCTGCATCGGTTACCTCCTTACAAAACACTTCAGTAACCTCATAAAATGAATGCATCTTATCGTCCTTAACCAAAGCTACCCCGGTATATACTTCGTGCTTATGGCCCGACAATGATTTCAACATTTCATATGCATGACCCCTATTATTAGGCTTACCTAAAATTTGTCCATTTAAAGCAACAATCGTATCGGCAGTAATTACTATTTTACCTGGAACATTACCAAATGCCTTTGCTTTTTGCTCAGCAACATACACTGCAATTTCCGATGGATTTAAATCATCAGGATAGCTTTCATCTACATCTTTAAGTTCGATGGTAAAATTTAAGCCCATTAATTTTAATAATTCATGTCTGCGTGGAGATTTAGAAGCTAAAATGATAGGGAATTGCTGTTGATACATTGTGGATTATTTTAAATAAAAAAGCGACCCAAAGGTCGCTTTTTTATTTATTATTAATTGTTTTTTCGTTATTTACCGTTACCCGCTGCTGCTCTTTCTTTCATTCTTTTTTCTTGTTCAGCTTTTTGTTCATCTAGCATGGTTTTGTAAGCTTTCTTCTGATCATCAGTTAAGAATTCATTAATTTTAGCTTGAAGATCAGTATTCATTTTTTGCATTTTCTCCCTCATAGCAGCCATATCACCACCACCTGCTTGCATTTCTTCACGCATCTTAGTTTGTGCAGCTACATGAGCAGTAAATACTACAGCTGCTTTACCTTTTTGCTCGTCAGTTAATTTTAATTTCTCAACCAATTGGTCAGTTTGTCTTTTAATTCTTTCTTCTGGAGTACCGCCCATACGACCTTGACCACCTTGTCCTTGTGCGCTTGCAAATGCTACTACACTGAATAACAATCCGCAGATAATTAATAATTTTTTCATGTTTTTGATTTTGTTTTTAATTGTCATGAAGCTTCTTCGTTTTACTCAGAGGTTTCATGTTTTTTCCCTTTTGGTTTTGTGATTTACACTGGTTAGAACGTTAAAATAGGATTAAGTTTAATCGTTGCTGCGTAACTTAATTGTTGCGAAAGAATATCTTAATTTACTGAGCCGAATCAGAGGCCAATGGATTTAAATCAAACCAATTGTGCTGTACTTTAAGTACTTTTTCTATGACATCTCTCACTGCAGTTTCTCCGCCCTTGCGTGGTGAAATGTAATGCGAAATCTGTTTAATCTCGTCTACTGCATCGATTGGACAGGTTGCGATACCCACCAATTTCATCACTTCATAATCGGGCAGATCATCACCCATATATAAAACTTGTACTGGTGTAATATTTTTTTCTTTTAGATAGTTTTTAAAAACTGAGACCTTATCTCCTACTTTTAGAAAAACATCTGGTAATCCTAAATTTTCAAAACGTTTCGTGGTAGCAGGGCCACCACTTCCAGAAATAATGCAAATGTTATAACCCCTTTTCAGCGCCAACTGGAGGGCATAACCATCTTTAATGTTGAATGTGCGTAATAGATCGCCAGATTCAGAGGCAATAACAGTTCCATCGGTTAAAACACCATCTACATCAAAAACAAAAGTGGTAATATTTTTAAGATTTTCTAGAAACATCTTATCACTGATTATCTCTCCATTCGTATACCCAGGCAGATTGGATTTGCTCCAAATGGCCTTCATTACTTTCTTCTCTTGTGCCTTTAAAATTTGGCAATAAAAGTACCCATTCAATCAATTCCGTAAAACGGATACGATATATTTTAGCTTCATTAAAATCGTCGCCAAACTTTTCATAAAGTTCTTGCGCTATGTCTTCGTGGTCGTTCCAGTAAATTGGTAATGTAAATTTATCGTTGTTCATGGAGGGTAATTTGTTATGGATTAGCTGTTTATTTTTTTCGAAGTTTAATGCCCTAAAAATTCTGACTGATCTGGTATCGTAACTTCAATGTCTCCATCCAATAGGATACACTGACAGGCTAATCTAGACGTAATTTTTGGTCTAACCGCACGATCAATGAAATCTTCTTCTTTCTCGGAAATTTCTTGAATATTATCCATGCCCTTATTCACATAAATATGACAGGTACTGCATCCACATACTCCGCCACAATTGTGCTGTAAATCAATCCCATTATCTAAAACGATGTCCAATACGTCTTCTCCAGCAGCAATTGGAAGTTCAATCGATTGTCTTCCCCCTTCTTCGAAATTTATTTTTAGTTTAAAAATACTCATAATTATTTGCAAAAGTAAGCAGCCAAAACCGAAAATGCATTATTTCTTTGTTTTTTTAATGCTCTTACTTAATGTTTGATATATATTTAATAACTGCGGTTGCTTTAACAACAATTCTTCATGTTTTTTTAAGGTCTGTTCGTCATTTCTAATCGCCGGACCCGTTTGTACAGCACGTGGTAAAGCATGTTGCACTTTGGCTGCTGTTTCTAAAATCAAAGGTCGTATCATTTCAAAATCCAAATCATAATTTGCCAACAAATCAGACGATAATACATATAAATGATTGGTAAAATTACACGCAAAAACCGCAGCTAAGTGCAAAATTTTCCGTTTATCGCTGTCCACTTCAATTACATTTCTACTTAATTTTTCTGCGAGTTGGCGGATGGATTGTAATGTCTTTTCCTGATTAGCCTCAATACAAATTGGAACGCTAGTAAAATCAACTTCCTTTTTTATAGAAAAAGTTTGCAACGGATACAAAACACCATACTTTTCAAAATAAGTCTCAAAAACATCTAAATTAACTGCTCCAGAGGTGTGCACAACTACTCCTTTAAATCCAATCAGTTCTTTAGTTATACTCGTTATCGCATCATCTTTAATGGAAACGATACAAAAATCAGCTTGCTGATCAATTTCTGATAAATTAGTAAGCACATCTGCCTGAATTTGATCGGCTAATGTTTTTGCATTTTGAGTCTGCTTACTCCAAACTTGCACAACCGCTATCTCGGCCGCTTTAAGCGCAAGTGCAATGTGGGTAGCCACATTTCCAGAGCCAACAAGTACAACCTTCATTTATTTAGCGTTCACTTCCCTTTTTCTTCTCAGAATAGACATGATGAAACCAATTACCATTACTATAGTTCCGGCCCAGTACAGGTTAATATAAGGAAACTCAATCGATTTAAAAACTAACCAATCTTTTGCTGCTTGTGGTTTTTCGTAAACTTGCAACTCTACCTTATTTTGTTCTGGGATAATTTTTGTGAATCTAACCCTTAACCCTAGTTCTTTTATATTCCTAGCAAAATCGAAAGTGTTATTTCCTTTAACCAAAAACAAAGGCTCGGCCTTGTATACTTTACCACTTACATTTACTTGTAATGGCAAACTTACTGCTAAATCGCCAGGTGCCAATTTTAGATCTTTAATAACAGGTGAGGTATTCATTGCCTTAATGGTTAATACTCCACTACTGGTGTGAATAGTATCGCCAACCGCTAAAGTTAAAATACGAGGTGCTTTATAGTTTTCTTCTTCTGAGTGACCCTCATGAGGCGCATGATCTTCCTTTTTCTCTGCAGCACTGGTAATGTGCGTATAAATATCTGATGTTAAGTAGTGCTTTGTATCTGGAGAAGCAATTAAGCCCATTTTCCCGTTTTCTTGAATACTAGGATTTAAGTCGAAATCTTCTTTTATTTTTCCAGTTTTTTCGTCGATTTGTTTAAAATTGAGCTTGTAAAATGTGTTTGGAGCAATTGTGGTATCGCTGGTATAAGTAACCGTATACTTACCCATTTTTTTAGGCTCGTTCTTATAAAGCATGATATTCTCACCAGGTTTGGCTGCTTTTTCGAAATCTTTAACAGGAATAAAATTACTTTCGTTGATAGAAATTGGCGTATTTGTAGCCGCAGCAACAAGTGCACCCAATAACAATAGTGCAAAACCAATATGCGCAACTGCCGATCCTACCAACTTATTCATTTTACCTATAATGGTTCCTGTTAGTAAACGTGCGTTAGACAAAATAGCAAATACACAACTAAATGTAAGTATGATGTACATTAAATTGGTATAAATACCTGTTAGGTACACAAAACCACCTGTAATTGCCAATGCAAAAACAATCGATGAGATTAAACTGCTATAAAATTTGCGAGGATCAGTTCTTTTATATTTTAAAAATTGAGAAAAACCGGAAACTAGGGTTACTAGAACAGCAAAAGGGGCTTGCCACTTGTTATAATACTGAATGGCATTAACCGGTGGAGAAAATGTGGTGCCAAACGCTTTATTGAATACCGGAACAGAAGTTGTAAATATAACCTGCAAACAAGCTACCGTTAAAATCAATGCGCCAATAAACATCCAAAATTCTCTCGAATAAGTTTCCTCGTCCTTGTGGGTAATTGGTAATTCTTTCCAACGTATGACTATAAAATAGACAGCAATCCCTAAAAATGCTAAATTATACAAGATCAAATGTCCAAACATTCCCATATCGGTAAACGAGTGAACAGAAGTTTCACCTAAAATACCGCTTCGGGTTAAAAATGAAGCATACAGCACCAAAATAAAACTGATGAAAATAAGGGCAATCGCGGTAAAATAAGCATGACCTGTATTTTTAAATGCAATCATTACATGAATACCTGCGATAAGAGTTAACCACGGAATAATCGAGGCGTTTTCTACCGGATCCCAAGCCCAAAAACCACCAAAATTAAGTGCTTCGTAAGCCCAAAAAGAACCCATAATAATACCTGTACCTAATATCATCACGGCAAATAAAGCCCATGGCATTACAGGAGTAATCCATTCTTTGTAGCGTTTTTGCCATAAGGCTGCAATTCCGTAAGCAAATGGAACCACCATACTTGCAAATCCTAAAAACAAGGTGGGTGGATGTATCACCATCCAATAATTTTGCAATAATGGATTTAACCCTTTACCATCGGTAATAAATTTCAGATAATTTTTATAATTCTCTGGGTTGTCAAAAACAACAGGAAATCTTTCTTGTAGATTAATCGCTTCTCTTAACAGGATAAATGGAGAGCTTCCAATGCGCTCGCCGAATATTTCTACACCCAATAACATAGAAGTTAAAAATACCTGTGAAAAAGCGATAACTGTCATCACACCATTTTCCCAAGTCTTTGCTTTCCAGATTAAAATTAAACCTAGCAGCGATTGCCAAAATGCCCAAAGCCAAAAACTACCTTCTTGTCCCTCCCAAAATGCAGAAATAATGTAATATACTGGCAATTCCTTTGAAGAGTGGGAATAAACATAATAATATTCGTTGTTGTGGTTAAGAATTAAATAGAATAAGGTTACTCCAATTCCAATTATACTGGTTAAATTGATTAAAAAACCAGCACGGCCAATTTTTGTCCACGAATGATCTTGTTCATTTTTGTTTTTTACAGCGAAAAAATAAGCGATGGTTGAGAGTATTGAACCTACAAAGGCAAGTACAATAAAAAATTGACCTATTTGACCGGGAAGGAGATTTTCTCCTATAAAATTTGCATCCATTAAGATTTTTTGTATGGTTTTACCTGTCCATCTTTTTGAATTTCGACCAGGTTATCATTATATTTAGAAGGACATTTCATAAGTATTTTAGAGGCATAAAATGTATCGTTATCCATTTTACCTATCAACACTATTTTTTCAGAACGTTCAAAATCTTGAGGTTTTGTACCATTTAAAACTACTTGTTTTACTTTACCTTTTTCATCTTTCATAAAAAAAGCAAAATGATTAGGGTCTTTAACTGCATCGTAGTGCATCCCTTTGCTTTTTTCCCAATAGCCCATCACATGTTCTTCTTTGCTTGATGAAGCAGCCTCAGTAAAATTAGAGTAAGTATCGGTATCTGCATTTAAACTCACTAAAAAGCCAATACAAATGGCGATAGTGATTAAACCAATAATTGCACTTTTCCTCATTTGGGTTTTATTTTAAAATCTTTGACCACAAAGATAAAAAAACATACTTAGCGAAAGAAGTTTGGTTCCATGCTATTGTATATCATGACAATTGGTTGATATTAATCAACTACTTAAACGCATCTTTCAAGAGATTTGGGAAAGCACTTCTAAGTTTATCCAATTTTGGCCCGCACACCGCCGTTACATAAGATTGATTGGGATTAAGCTTCACGTAGTTCTGGTGATATTTTTCTGCTGGATAGAAAGTTGCCATTGGCCTAACTTCGGTTACAATTTGCCCAAGATGCAGTTGGGAAGTATTGCTTTTAGCGATTGCCTCTTCTATTTGAGTTTTTTCTTCTTCATTGGTATAAAAAGCGATTGAACGATAACTTGTACCAATATCTGGGCCTTGCCTATTTAGTTGCGTACCATCATGTACAACAAAAAAAACATCCAATAGTTGCTTAAAACTTATGATTGAAGGGTCATAAACAACCTGCACCGCCTCAGCGTGTCCAGTGGTTTCTGTATTCACTTCATCGTAGGTCGGATTCTTAGTGGTACCGCCAGCGTAACCACTCGTTGCACTCGCTACACCTTTCAATTCTGAAAACCCTTCTTGCATTCCCCAAAAACATCCTCCGGCAAAAACGGCTACTTTTTCGGTTCCTTGAGGTGTGGTTAATTTGGCTTTGGCTTGATCTTGCTGCGAAGAACCACAGGAGATGACAAAAAGCACTAGAAACGCCGCAATTGATATTTTTAAAAGTTTCATGATTACAGTTTATATAATATACGTTGAAAAAGGGGAAAAGTTTTGAGAAATAAAAAAGGCTCAGATTTGTTCAAACCTGAGCCTTTTACTATTTTGAACTGAATTATGGCCAAATACCTAAGTTCATGTAAGAAACTGCAATTTTATCAATTGA
>JACMOW010000336.1 GCA_014377775.1 Pedobacter sp.
GCTTGGAACAGAAATTATAAAACTGTCTGCTACTACAAATTCACGGTAACTGGCTTTCGTGTAAATGTTGCTTGTGCCAGGCTGGCAAAGGTCATCATCTGGCAAAACCGTGTTTCTGCAACCAAGTGTATCAGGCTGAGCAGTGTAGGTAATTCCTCTTTGCAATGGCTGCATTACCCCGGCCCCATTAGTATTTATTTTATCAAATTTACCAGTAGCACTTAATGAAAACTTATTGGTAGCAACTTCTGTTTTAGCGGTGATTTGCAAACTGATATATCGTCCTAAATCTGAAGTTGAAAAGCAAATACCACCGGTGCCTGTACCAAAGTTTCCATAGTAATAATTATCTACCTTTTGCAGCGTATCTCTACCCATTATTTGCAATACATAATCACCACTATCCATGCAGGAGAAAGTTTGGGTGTTCAAAAAACTACCAATCACGTTTGCCGTATCTAAATCGTTACAGTCATTGGTGAGCGATTGTTTGTATAACCTCATTAAATAGCTGCCACAACCTCCAACGGCATAAAAAGTAGCGGTGGTGCTGGTGATTAATTTAAATGAATAGAAAGTGCTTAATTTATACCCATACCCATTACTTACTACACCATTTACCGGCATTGACTTGGGGCAACTATACAAGCTGTGGCGACTGTTGCAGCCAAAATTATCGTTTAAGGTAGTAGTAATTCCATTAGTAGAATTGGTAGACAATACGCCTATATTATTTGGGGTTGGAATGTTGGCAATTGGCTGTGGTGCTATTGTTGGAGCCAATCCATTCCACGCAACTGCTATCCGCATTGTCTTATTATGATCCTTGTGGTAAAGCAGCTGGACAGTATAGGTAGTATTAGGTTTTAAATCTCCACACCTGTACATTTTGTAATCGTAATAAAAGCCGTTGGTTCGTAAACTATCGCAACCGCCTTGCATAATTAACGATGCTACAGGTGTAGTTTTTGAATTGCCCTCGTATAATCTGTAACCTACCGTATACTTTGGCAAAATAGAATTGCCAGAATTACTAACATCAGCCAGCATTACATTAAAGTAATCGAAATAAGCAGGTGTGGTAAAGGTGTGCCAGGTACTTTTGGAAAAATCTTTAAAAGATCCATTAGGCAAACAAATCTCGGCTGCATTATCTATGGACTGGCATTGCACTAAAAAATCATGGAGTGTATGTGTGTTGATATTAATGTTAGCGAATACCTGGGCAGTTAAGGGTTTATCATATAAAACGTTTGCCGAATCACTAAGATCCAGCGTAATGAATATTGGCCCATTAGCGCCCTGGTTACTGGAGACTTGTACTAAATAATCACCTGCATCCACACATGGGTGAAAGCTGCTGCCAAAAATTTCTATAGGACTGAATTTAGTGCTTATTTGTGCGTCACCCGGTACACAAGTATTGGTTTTATACACGGCAAAGCCAACATTACCCGCCTGAATGCTGCTACCGGGTTGTGCTAAACTAATACGTGCCGACCTTGTAGTAGGAAGCGTAAATTTATACCACACACTTTTCTTATTCAATCCTGCAGTAATTATAGAAGGTGCAAAGCTTTCCCCTGCCTGTAAAGTAGCGGCCGTAAGATCTGACTGGGCACTGGTAAATAGTCCAAGATCAAAACCGCCATTTGGTATGTTTATTGGGATTGCATTTGCACAATTGTCGTTTGCAGATTGGGCGAAAGATATTTGATTACAAAAAAAACTGATGCACAATAAAAGCAGTATGCTTTTACATTGCGAATGGAATACGCAAAAGGTGTTCTTCATTAAAAAAGGTTAAGCAGTAATAGTTTTGGCAAATTGAAAATTACAGTAATTTATAATGCAATTCTTTTTATGCTTTGCATTTTTAAAAGAATGCATTTCAGCATTAGTTAACTAACAGTTATAATGAAAATAACAATAGAACTTTTCAAGGAACGTCTAAGCCATCCGGCACAAAGGGGCTGCAGGTATCCCCCCATCCCTCAAATAATACCTTCATTAGGAAAATTTCTGGTAACGATGTAATGGCGGCTTGTATGTCGATTAACTATACTTTAGTTTAACAATAAGAATTATTGATCGATTCAAAAAAGGCTGTAAATGTCATTATAAACGTTTTACTGATATATTATTTAAATTTTCCCGCTCATTCTTTTTGTGGCTAAGGGTATGGAACATTAAAAAAAGTATTATTTAATCAGGCCTTGTGAATAGTGTCTTTAAGTGTCTTTAAAAAAAGGCACTCAAAAGAGCGCCTCTTAGTAATAATCCCCCAATTATTGCCAAAGCTATCTGCATAATGCTTATCAAAAAATACCTATAAACAGGTATTTTTCGATAGTTTTATATGAAAGCTAACAAATGAATTTCGCCATTTTTGACGAGGCCAATAAGATTTGGCTGCGAATTGCCAAAGATGCTAGTGAAGATGAACTGAAGTTTTCTTTAGAGATACATAAAAAATTACTCAACTTCTTCCAGGTGGGTGATTATTATTATTACATCTTCAATGTAAAGCAATCTGTTTTTGAGTTAATAAGCAACGAAATCACTTCTGTATTAGGGTACCATCCCGATGAAGTTGACGTTCCATTTTTTTTAAGTAACATTCACCCTGAAGATCAACCGTGGTTTTTAAATTTTGAAAATAAAGTAAAGGAATTTTTTTCAACACTTTCTTTTCTACAGATACCTAATTATAAGGTGAGATATGATTACCGGATAAGAACAAAGGCCGGTGACTATATCAGAATTCTCCAGCAGGTGGTAACCATACAGTTTGATAAAAACAAAGGATTACTGAGAACATTGGGAGTGCACACCGATATATCACACATAAAACAGGGTGGATTGCCGGTATTGTCATTTATAGGATTAAATGGTGAACCTTCCTACATAGGGGTAGATGTTAAAAAAATCTTTTCGACAGCTACAATACAGCTAACACGAAGAGAACAGGAGGTATTAAGTTTATTAATTGAGGGGAAGAAAAGTGACGAAATAAGCAAGCAATTGTTTATAAGCAAACTAACCGTGGATACTCACAGAAAAAATTTACTAAAAAAAACAAATACCTCTAACACCGTGGCGCTCATTTCTTCGGCAGTCAAAAAAGGATTGGTTTAATTGATCAATTTTTTTACAAATCTACCATCACTCCCGGTGAGCAAGGTTTGTAATATTTACACATGATTTGGATTAAAAATTCGGCTGCTTAATAAATTGAAATAAGGACTGCAAAAGAATTCGTTATAGTTCATTTTCTATTCATTTTACAAAACCGCATGCAGAGAAATTACACGACATCACCGCTCCATAGCAGCCATACGCATTTCTTTGGCCGCAGTTACACCCAGGTATTTTTCAATACGATGATGAATGATATAAATTACCGGAGTGAGGATAAGCGCCATAGTAAACTTGTACAGGTAGTTTACAATGCATATGGCCAGCACTAATTGCCAGCTCCACCCCTTTCCTATTTTAAACGCTATA
>JACMOW010000337.1 GCA_014377775.1 Pedobacter sp.
AATTTGAACAATTGGTTGCCATTAAGATGGTATTCTCCATATACAAAGTCGACCATGGCTGTTTTAGTTTGAATAAGCGGGTAGCTATGTATATTTCTGAAACTTCTTGCCGTATCGAGCCCATCGCCCATCCAACTTGAACCCGTGGGTAGGTTTAAACGTAAATTTTTCTTTAATAACGACAATAAACTTGGCGTAACATCAAAATGAGTAGAAATGGACTCAAATTGTGCAGTTCGCTTTAACATTGGCGAGAATATAATCAATGGAACATGAAAACGATCAATCTTACTTCTTAATGGAATTTCGGCCATTCGGTGATCTCCAGTAATGATAAAAATGGTATTTTCATAATCGGCTCTTTTCTGATAGCCGCTTAAAAAATTCTTAATAGACTCATCTGCATACATGATACTCGAATACTGTTTTTCAAAGTTTCTGTACTGCGATTTTTTAGCTTCATCAAAACCCAGAATACTCATTCTTTGTTCAAAAATTTTTAGATATTTATCTTGATTTTGGATTAAAAAAGGATCGTGCGTGGCCACGGTTAAAATTAGACTCAGTTCCGGTTTTTTAGGGATATTGGTATTTTTTCCATTTAAATAATAGGCAAAAATTTGATCGTCTGTATAGCCCCACGAAAAGCCATTGGCCTTTGCTGGCAGCTTAGTGTATCTCGAAGGTATCGTTTTGAGATCACCAATTTCATCAACGCCATTGCGCCTTAAAAAAACACCCATGTTATCAAACTCAGAATCTCCACCATAATAAAAAGAACTATGATAGCCATTATATTTAAGCAAATTATACAAAGAAAGGTGTGCTGGCATGCGGTTGCCCATTTCCAATATCCCATTTTCTGCAAAAGGCATCGACCCAATTAAAGAAGGTAAAACCCCAAAAGTTCGACCACCAATACTTAAGAAATTCTTCCAGTACAAACTCTTGGTTGAAAGTGAATCTAAAAACGGGGTAAAATTCCCTAAATAAGCTCCATCATTGGTAAAGGCACGTCCAAGGCCCTCAACTAATAGAATAACGATATTAGGTGCACTTTTAATCGGTTTAAAAAATGGCGATAAAACATCAGGTGCTTCATTGGTATGGTAAAACGGATATTCTGTCTCATAAGGATAAACAAATGCAGTTGTGGTTCGCTCTTCTCCCTCAAACTGTTGAATATAACTATCTGCATAAATATCGGTTTCAGTGTTTGCAGGAAGAAAATAATTTATACTTGTTGAAAGGAAGTAATCAGTCTTATTGATAGAAAAATTATTGTCGTACTCATTTTTCAGCGTCACCAAGCTCGAATACTGATAAGCATTGCTTAAATGGGCAATTAAAGAAATGAATGGTATTAGGAATGCAAATATTAAAGATATTTTAATTCTTTTTGGTATAAAAATAAGCATACTAACAAATAGTAAGAGCAAGAAAAGAACACTCATTATTGCAAATGCGCTTAAACCAGAAGATGACCCTACGGTTTGCATAATATCCGCAATCGAATAGCTAAATAAATCGGCTCCCAAGGGAACCAACGATGTATTAAAATAACTGATGAGCAAAAGTTGCAAAATTGACAATAAAAGGAGTACTACAATACCAGCTCCTTTGGCCAACTTAGGGTGAATAAAATATAATCCAATAAAACCAAAAAATATATAGATCCATACCTTTAACCAAAAAAGAATATCTAATCCTAGCGATAAGGCAATAAATTTGAAAGTATCATTAGGGAACGCTCTAGTTATCCCATTAAATACCAATTCGAATAACCTCATTACGAATAAAATCAATAACCAAACTATCATTAACTGCATTAATGCTTTGGCTGCATCAAAAAATTTGCGCTTAAATACATCAATATTCATCATAACAAAATCTAATTTGGTTTTTTAGGTGCGGAAAAGCCTTGCCTTGTCATTTCACCCCAAGCATTTTTCTTCCGAAGTAAGTCAATGTTTCCCATCACTGCAGACCATACCACAAAAGGATGAAAAATAAAAGGCTCTAAAAAAGCGGTGAGTAATAATTTAAGAATATCTTTTCGGCGCTTATATTGGTTATAGGTTAAAATCTCCATAAGTATGGCGAATACAGAATATAGAAAACCGAAGCTAAATACGACCGCTAGTAAGCCGAAAAAGAAACGCCAATTTGTTAATCCCAAAACAGCAAATATGATAAAAAAGAACATTCCTACAAATTCGATAAGGGGCGCTAAAAACTCGAAAAGAAACCAATA
Organism: Pedobacter sp.; assembly: GCA_014377775.1. Classification (GTDB taxonomy): domain Bacteria; phylum Bacteroidota; class Bacteroidia; order Sphingobacteriales; family Sphingobacteriaceae; genus Pedobacter. The sequence continues at coordinate 2,255 of JACMOW010000337.1, forward strand.
TGGATAGCTAACGAGACCTAAAAAACCATATTTACGATTAAAAAACATAATCCTATGCATTTTCAAAGTTTCTATTGTTCCCCTTGTCCACCGATTACGTTGCCTACCTAAAATTTTAAAATTATTAGGAGCTTCGGTCCAACACAAAGGATCGGGTATGAAACCCACTCTGTAGGGGAGCTTCAATTCTTCCATATACCTTCTCATCCTTACTACGAGTTCCATGTCTTCACCAACCGTATTGTGGTCATACCCTCCACTTTTAATTACAATTTCTTTATCAAATGCCCCAAAGGCACCAGAGATTAGCAATAGGCCATTTAATCGGCTCCAAGCCATTCTACCTAACAAAAATGCTCTAATGTACTCGAGGGTTTGTACACGGGGTAAAAATGTTTGCGGTAAATTAACCTGAACCAAGCGTCCACCCTCTATTATACAGTCATTCGCAATTCTAATTACACCGCCAGTAGCAATAACACGCTCTTTACTATTCTCTAAAAAAGGTTTTGCCAATTTAAGCAAGGCATCTTGCTCTAAAATACAATCTACATCGATGCAAACAATATATTCCTTTTGCGCAATATTAACACCTACATTTAAGGCATCTGCTTTACCGCCATTTTCCTTATCAACCACAATAAGTTTTTTGTATACCTTGTTTCTACTTTTGTAAACACCTCTTACTTGCTTTGTTTTAATTTGTTCATTTACAAAGTGATCTGTTTGATAAAGGTCGTAAGCCTTAATTAGTTTTGAAAGCGAGTCGTCTTTACTGCCATCATTTATGATAATAACTTCTAAATTAGCGTAGTGAATGGACAATAATGAACGTACATTCTCTATCACATTTGCCCCTTCGTTGTATGCAGGTGCTAGAATACTCATACCTGGTGCCTGACTAGCGCTTGCCAATTGCCTGTAATCGGTAAAACTATTTTTATAAAGGTGTGTTCTAATTTCACCAATAGAATATGCTCCAATGAAAATATAACAGCTTAATAGCAATATAGAATAGGCTAAGAGGCCATAAGTAAAAAGATCTACGATGATTGTTTGCCAACTCATACGCTAAGCTCTCCTTCAATTTGTTTGATAATTAAACTTAAAGGCGCTATATCTGCCTCAGGGTGTAAGCGCAATTGTAATAATCCCTTTTCTGAAATATTAGCTATGGTTCTTACTATAGATCTTTTTTGCTCTGGCGTTTCGTTCCTTAAAAATGAAATTAGCAGTGGAATATCTTCTTCACTACCCATTTGTTGCAACGTTTTCACAATGGCAATTTGGTTTTTAACCACCTCGATGGTATACTGTTTTAAAAGCATTTCGGAAGTAGTTTCGTTATATATTTTCTCAAGTGCTAGTATAGCTTGATACCTCACGTTCACAGACGAGTGAAGTAAACATGCTTCTACTTCCTTATATAACTCAAAGCGGTGAAAACTTTTAATCAATTTTAAGGCGAAAATTACCACACTATCATTTTTAGATAAAAGCCAGTTATCTATTCCATTAAAATTATTTGCGGGTAAATAGCTTAACTCGCTAAGTAATTTAATTTGCTGCCAATCATTAATTTGGTAGCTAACCACATCTAAAAAACGTAAGCCATCAAAACCTATTAATTTAATCACAGCGATCTGTGCCTCCATCCTTACTAATTCGTTCTTATTGTTAGTTTGCTTATAAATTTTACTTAAATGAGCCTTTAAATTCATAATGCCAATATCCTGAATAGCCTTAGCTTTCAAATGCCATTTGTGGCTAAAAAAATTTTGCAGTGCATAATGATCTAGATTTAACTGCAAATAAAGTTTTTGAAGAAATAACCCTGCAGAACCCGACATATTTTTTTTGGCTAACAAAAGTTCTTTTGTTAAAACTTTTCGAAATCTAGCATTTTTAAGTAAAATTTCTGTTCGGTGGTTAATTGGAAAAACAACATGATCAACATCAGTGTCTTCACTAAAAATAGCCTCACTAACTAAAAGATCTGCTATATTTTTCCATTTCTGGTATTTGCTACGGCGATTTTTTACAATTTTAATGTAAATTAACATAAACCCCATTAGCAAAAATGCTATACCAAATAAGCTTAACGCAGCAGTTTCGAAGTAAATCATCTAGGCCTAACCAAAGCAAATCGTTTTACTCGTATAGATAGCTCATTTGGACTAAAGGGTTTCGTTATAAAATCGTCAGCGCCGAGCTTAAACGCTTCTAACACCACATCTTCTTGTCCCATTCCAGATAAAATGATAATGGGAATATAATTACCTCTTTCTCGTAAAGATCCAACAATCTCCAAACCGGATGAATAAGGCATCATAATGTCTGATATGACTAAATCAGGATTTGAGTCTTCAATTCTCATCAGTGCATCCCTCCCATCTCTTGCCATAATTACTTCGTGTCCGTCTTTTTTTAAACGCATCTCTAAGGTTCTTAACATTAACTCATCGTCTTCTGCAATTAAAATTTTCATAATTAGGCAATTACAAAGTAAATGCAAAAAGCAAACTAATAGCTACTTATTACCTCACTAAGGTACTAATTAACAGCTGTTATTTAATAAAAAAGATACTTATTTTATTAAAACTAATAATTAGTTAATCTCTAATTAAGTATAAAATATTTACAAAGTAAATATACATTTGCTAATTATTTGTAATTTAGGTTTTTCTATTTTAAATATCATGTTAAATACTACACCCCCTATCCCAAAAACTGAATTAGAAAGATTAATTTCTCTTTCTGATTTCGATTTAGACTATTCCGACTTATCGCATAATTTTGAAGATCTTGTTCAGTTAGCAGCAAAAGTATCCGGAACAACCATCTCCTTAGTTAACCTAATAGATTCCTACACACAGTGGAGTGTTAGTAATTATGGTCTTAATATTGATCAAATGTCTCGTGAAGATTCAGTTTGTCAATACACAATTCTTGAAGATGACCATTTTGAGGTAGAAAATCTTGCCGCAGATGAACGATTTAGCGACAAATTCTACGTTAACCAACCCCTTAGTCTTCGCTACTATTTTGGTATACCGTTAAAGACCAAAGAAGGACATAATATTGGTGCACTATGCGTTTTGGATCAAGATTTAAAAAAATTAACACCTGAGAAGATTGAATTGTTAAAGCTAATTGCTAACGAAATTGTTAATCGATTAAATACGATTAAATTACTTCAAGATTTGAAATTTAAGCTAAAGGATGCTAATGATGTAAATAAAAAAGTTGCGCATGACATAAGAGGGCCACTTTCTGGAATCATCGGAATATCTGAAATCATCAATGAACAAGGAGATGACAACAAACTCGATCAGGTACTCGATTTGGTAAAATTAATTCATAA
>JACMOW010000338.1 GCA_014377775.1 Pedobacter sp.
GTTTTTAGCAACGAAGCATTTGTGCTTACCGCAGTAATGCTAACTGCAAATGCCATTGCTTACCTTGGTAAATCGCTGGATAGTGGAAATAATCACTTTTCTGTTTTGATTTTAATTGCCGTTTTTATTTATGGCGGATTAGCTTACTTATTCAAATCGAGATTAATCTGGGTTTTTACCCTACTCTCATTTGGCGCATGGTTTGGTACCGAAACTGGCTATTTATCAAAATGGAGCTGGTACTTTATGGGTTTAAATTATCCTCTACGCTTTGTGCTTTTTGGTTTGGCGCTAACCGCACTCTCCTTTTTACTCAAAGGCAAAAAGAAATTCGATCATTTCTTTACCACCACCTACATCAGTGGGATGGTATATTTGTTTTTATCGTTATGGTTGCTTTCTATTTTTGGCAATTATGGTATTCTGGAAGATTGGTATGCTGTAAAGCAAATCTCGTTGTTTTATTGGGCTATTGTTTCGGCTTTGTGCTGCGTATTCAGCATTTTTATTGGCTTAAAATATCATGATGAAATTGCCAGAGAATTCGGTATTACCTTTCTATTTATCAATTTATATACCCGCTATTTCGAATATTTTTGGGATAGCTGGCATAAAGCTTTATTCTTCTCCATATTAGCCATTTCCTTTTGGTTAATTGGACGCAAAGCTGAAAAAATTTGGCATGTTGAATTCATGAAAAAATAGCAATCAATTATTCCTTATATTTGTAATACTATAGTGTTATTAATTGCTTCATAAATAAGCTTACTACTATTATGATATTACTTATGTCTATTTCAAAGGCACAACAAAAAATAGCTGAGAATGTTCGTGAAAGACGGCTACTTATGGAATTAACCCAGGAAGGCTTGGCAGAACGTTCTGGAGTTCCTCTTGCTACTTTGCGCAAATTTGAACAAAAGGGTGCTATATCTTTAGAATCCCTTTTGAAATTACTAATGGTTGTGGGGGGGCTGGAAGAAATAATTGATGTTCTGAAACCGCCCAAGCCAAATTTCACATCAATTGATGAAGTATTAAAAGATAGAAATAGTGTAAGCCGAAAAAGAGGACGTAAAAAATGATTCAGTCTGTTACAGAAATTAAGGTTGGGTTGGATTTCGGTTTGAGGATTCAGCCAGTGGGGCGTTTAGCGATACGTGACCATATTATTTATTTTGAATATAATGATGAATTCATACAACGGGGGGTCGAAATATCTCCGTTGCGATTACCCTTGCAGAAAGGTGTTGTAGAATTGCCTCAACGTCCTTTTGATGGATTGGCAGGTGTCTTTAGCGATAGTTTGCCCGATGGCTGGGGATGTTTGCTTTTTGATCGTATGGCAAGAGCACAGGGAATATTGCCGGCCAGTGTATCTCCACTAGATCGTTTGGCACATGTGGGCTTGCATGGTATGGGTGCTTTGGTTTACGAGCCTGATAATAGCCCATCCGATGTTCATCGATTAATTGATCTGGATCATTTGGCTTCACAAACAGAAGAAGTAATGCAAGGCAGTTCGGAAGACGTCATAAAAGAATTATTAGCTTTGAACGGGTCATCTGCAGGCGCACGCCCCAAAGCACTTATTGGTGTGAATACTAACCGCAACAACATCTTATATGGAGCAAAGCAACTTGAAGAGGGTTTTGAGGCATGGCTTGTTAAATTTCCTAATTCGCAAGATGGTTATGATGCAGGAGCGATTGAATATGTTTATGCATTAATGGCGAAAGAAGCAGGTGTCTTAATGCCTGAAATACATTTATTCCCTTCGCAAAAAGGAATGGGTTATTTTGCTGTTAAACGTTTTGACAGGGACGGAAATAAAAGGTTGCACATGCATACCGCAAGCGGTTTATTGCATAGTGATTTTAGGGCGCCTTCATTAGATTATGAGGACTTGCTCAATTTAACTGGGGCGTTAACAAAAGATATTCGTGAAGTAGAAAAGATGTATCGTCTTGCTGTCTTCAATGTATTGGCGCATAACAGAGATGATCACGCCAAAAATTTCAGTTTTCTTATGGATGAAAACGGAGACTGGAAATTAGCTCCTGCTTATGACCTTACTTTTTCAAGTGGACCAAACGGAGAACAAAGTACCATGGTTATGGGAGAGGGGAAAAATCCAAAAATCAGTCATTTATTAAAACTTGGAACGGAAGCTAATTTGTCCAAAAAACTTATAAAAGAAATTATTGATCAAACAAAGAATGCTTTAGGACGATGGCAATACCTGTCCGAAAATTATAATGTCAGTAAAGTTAATATTGGATTAGTCTTAAATTCGATAAATAATCTTCCTGCTTGATATTTTGAATCCCTTCTTTTAATTAACGAATAAAATAGGAATATAATCACTCCAAAAAAAACAAAGAAAAAAAGGCCAGCTATGAGCATAAGTATAATCTCTGGAGTGCCCAAGCCAGCAGCGTAAAATGTTGTATTATATTTCATGATTTAATATTTGAACCAAAAATATCCAAAATTATATCGCCATGCTAGGCTAACTTAGGATCCAAGCAATCTTAATGAGTAACAAGTAAGTAAACGTGAGTATTAAAAATCAGTGTATCACCTACCCCAAATAAATCATCCCCTGCTTTATCACCAAATACAAGGCCAGCGCAAAAAGAAAAAGCGCAATAGCACGATTAATAATATGGCTACTTAAAGCAAATTTTTCTTGAATATATTTCGCAAAGTGGGCATAACCATACAAAGCCAAAGCCGAACCTA
>JACMOW010000339.1 GCA_014377775.1 Pedobacter sp.
ATAGAGAAACTAAAAGCCAAAGGCTATAAAATTGTTCCTCGCGGTGCAATTGGAAGGGTAGACGCCATCTTAAAAACCAAATGGGGTTATTATCAAGGTGGCGCCGACCCAAGGGGAGATGATAAGGCGATAGGGTGGTAATTTTAAACCCCTAACAACAGCCTAGCCGGATCTTCTAATAATTGTTTCACACGAACCAAAAAGCCTACTGATTCGCGACCATCGATAATGCGATGGTCATAAGATAGCGCAATGTACATCATCGGGCGAATCACCACTTCTTTGTTTTCGGCAATTGGGCGCTCAATAATGTTGTGCATGCCTAAAATGGCCGATTGTGGCGCATTAATGATTGGGGTTGACATCATAGATCCAAACACACCACCATTGGTAATGGTGAACGTACCGCCCGTCATTTCTTCGATCGTTAATTTACTTTCCCTGGCCTTGGTGGCCAATTCTATTACAGTTTTCTCTATTTGAGCCAAGCTCATGCTATCTGCATTTCTAATAATGGGAACAACCAATCCTTTAGGTGCCGAAACGGCGATAGATATATCAACAAAGTCATTGTAAACAATTTCTTCGCCATCGATGCGTGCGTTAACTGTCGGAAAATCTTTTGCTGCCTCACAAACCGCTTTGGTAAAGAAACTCATAAAGCCTAGGCCTACGCCATGTTTTTCTTTAAATTGATCTTTATATTTGGCTCTTAAATCCATAATTGGCTTCATGTTTACTTCGTTAAACGTAGTTAACATGGCCGTTTCATTTCTAACGGCTACCAAGCGTTTAGCAACTGTTTTGCGCAATGGCGACATTTTTTCTCTGCGCTCATTTCTCGAACCTGGTACCGCAATTGCAACTGGTGCGCCTGCTGGTTTCGGCGTTTCAGCCTTTGGACTAGATGCTTTATTCGCATCATCTTTTGTAATTCTTCCATCCACACCACTACCTTTTACAGCACCAGCATCAACACCTTTCTCAGCTAAAATTTTAGCTGCCGAAGGCGATGGAGTACCTGAGGCATAACTTTCGTCCTTTTTTTCTGCAACAGGTGCATTTACCTTATCTACAACTGGTGCTTCAGCTTTTTCTGCTTTTGGATTAGCAGTTGCCGAACCTCCTTCTTCAATCGTACAAACCACCGCGCCAATTGGCAACGTATCGCCTTCACTTGCCACTGTTTTTAAAGTTCCAGCTTTTTCTGCGGTAAGTTCGAAAGTTGCTTTATCAGATTCTAATTCAGCAATAATTTCGTCCATTTCAACAAAATCGCCATCGTTTTTAACCCAACGAGATAGAACTACCTCTGTAATAGACTCGCCAACAGGCGGAACTTTTATTTCTAAACTCATGATTCTAAATATGTTAATCTATGTTTACCATTTTTTTCGTCGCTTTCGCCACAATTGATTTTACTTTTTCAGTTACCGGAATATCAAAAGTTTTTGATATAATACCCGCCTGTTGATAAGCATGCAATTTTGCATATCCAGTTGCAGTACTGCTACTCTCATCTCTCGAAATTACATCCATTTTACTAAAAAACGTTTTTCTCAACTTCCGTAACAGATAAGGCCATGCACCCATATTCTCAGGCTCTTCTTGTACCCAAACTGCCTCTTTTGCATTTTTATAGCGTTTATAAACAGCCTCCATCTGGTGAACTGGCGTTGGATACAATTGTTCAACACGTACCAAAGCTACTTCCCCATTTTCGTTGGCTTTTTGAGTTTCCAACAAATCGTAATAAATTTTTCCGCTACAAAAAACTACCCGTTTTACATTGGTTGGCTTTACATTCTCATCATCAATGACCTCCTTAAATTTACCATCGGTAAAATCGGCCAACTTACTTACACATAGCGGATGGCGCAATAAGCTTTTAGGCGTAAATACCACTAAAGGTTTACGGAAATCACGCTTAAACTGACGGCGTAAGGCATGAAAGAAGTTCGCAGGTGTAGTACAATTGGTGATTTGCATGTTATAATCTGCACAAAGCTCCATAAACCGCTCAATGCGTGCCGATGAGTGTTCAGGGCCTTGACCCTCGTACCCATGAGGTAACAATAGCACCAAACCATTTTCTCTCTGCCATTTTGTTTCAGCACTTGCAATATATTGATCAACTACAATCTGTGCGCCATTAAAGAAATCACCAAATTGAGCTTCCCATATCGTTAATGCATTTGGATTAGCCATTGCATACCCATACTCGAAGCCTAAAACGCCATATTCGGATAAATGTGAGTTGTAAATATCGAATTGCGCCTGTTGATCTGAAACATTGGCCAATGGTGTATATTCTTCTTCCGAATCTTCTAAAGTTAAAACCGCATGACGATGAGAGAACGTTCCCCGTTTTACATCTTGTCCGCTTAAGCGAACACGTTTCCCTTCGGCCAACAAGGTGCCATAAGCCAATTGCTCACCCATTGCCCAATCGAATACATGGGTAGTGGTGGCCATTTTATTACGTTCGTCGAATAATTTCTCTATTTTTTTAAAGAATTTTTTATCTAAAGGTAGTGAAGAAATTCTTTTGGCTACCTCCAATAACGTTGTTTTTTTAACCGAAGTATCTGGAGAAACATCGAAATCTTTTGCAATTGCCAATCTCATGTCTGCCCATGCGCCACCAAATTTTACATCACTGTAGGTAGAAGTGATTTCTTTGGCTTCATTTAAACGCTGCTGTAAAAGGCCTCTAAACTCTTTTTCCATTTCTTTGGCTAACCCAGCCTCTAATTCGCCTGTTTTGGTTAGTTTTTCGATATAAATATCGCGCGGATTGGCATGTTTTTCAATGGCTTTGTATAATAAAGGCTGGGTAAATTTAGGCTCATCGGCCTCGTTATGTCCAAACCTACGGTAGCATAAAATATCAATAAATACGTCATTTTTGTATTTCTGACGATATTCCATTGCCAAATTAATGGCATAAACTAGCGCCTCTACATCATCCCCATTTACATGGAAAACTGGCGATAGAGTTACTTTTGCAATATCTGTACAATAGGTACTTGAACGCGCATCTTTGTAGTTTGTGGTAAAACCAATTTGGTTGTTAATCACCAAATGAATGGTGCCGCCGGTTTTGTAACCTTCTAGGCTGGCCATTTGAATTACTTCATATACAATCCCTTGTCCGGCAACTGAAGCATCACCATGAATTAAAATTGGGGCTAAACGACTATTATCTCCACCATATTTAAAATCAATTTTTGAACGCGACATCCCCTCAACTACTCCATTTACCGTTTCGAGGTGCGAGGGGTTAGGACATAAGCTTAAATGTACGTTTTTGCCAGCGTTGGTAGTGATGTCTGTTGAGTAGCCCAAGTGGTATTTAACATCGCCGCCAAAGGGAGAGTCGGCACTGTAGCCCTTGCCTTCAAACTCTGCAAAAATATCTTTATAGGTTTTTTGCATAATGTTGGCCAGTATATTTAACCGACCACGGTGTGCCATTCCAATTACAAATTCCTCAATTCCTAGTTTTGCGCCTTTTTCAATCACCGAATCCAATGCGGGAATTACCGCTTCTGCACCTTCTAATGAAAAACGTTTCTGCCCTAAAAATTTAGTGCCCAAGAAGTTTTCGAAACTTACCGCTTCATTTAATTTACTGAGTACCCGTTTTTTCTCTTCGATGGATAGCTTTGGCGTGTTGCGCTCGCTCTCCATTTTAGATTCTAACCATTTTAATATTTCTGGCGTACGTACATATTTATACTCAACACCTATAGACCCACAATAGGTTTGCTCCAAAAAGGCAACAATATCAGCTAATTTTGCCGAACCAATGCCCAATTCTACACTGGAGTTAAATACCGTACTCAAATCAGCCTGTGCTAAACCAAAATTCTCTATGGCTAGCGTTGGTAAATGTTTGCGCCTTTCTCTAACCGGATTTGTTTTGGTAAACAGATGTCCTCTTTGGCGATATCCATTAATTAAGTTAAGTACATTAATTTCTTTTAAGAAGTGTTCTGGAGCTTCTGTACTTACATTTACAGCGTCAGAACCTCTTCCAAAATCAAAACCTTCGAAAAATTTCTGCCATCCAAATTCTACTGAATTACGGTCTTCTTTATAAGTTTGATATAATGATTCTATATATTCGGCATTAGCGCCATTGAGATAAGATAAGTTATCCATTTATGTATTTTTACGATAAGTAAAGCAAAATTAGGATTTTACCTTAAAAAGTGGCAATAAAAATGATATTTAAATTGAAAATAAGATAGAATATGAGTAAGAAAATCAATCAAATATTAGAAATTCTACTAAACGCTTGCTTCTTAGCTGTATATACCTTTTGGGTCAAAGGTTTTTAGTTGTTTTTCGAAGTTAAAATTAGTACTTAAACGCTGATCGTTACCTACTCCTGCAACATTGGCCCAGTTGCCCCAATTGCTTGCCGGACAATAGTCGATTAGTTTTTCTTCAAAATAAGCAGCGCCCATTACCCAATTTACCTTAAGCTCACCAATTAAATAAGCAGCTGCCAATTGCCTTGAAGCATTGTTTATGTACCCGGTAGCATTTAACTCATTCATAATAGAGTTAATTAATGGATGACCAGTACTAGCGGTCTGCCATTGTTTTAACGCAGTGGTTTCCTCTGTAGCAATTGGTAACACCTCTTGTTTAAAACCTTCTGGCCTAAAAAACGCATTTCCATGTTTTTTAAACATAAAACGGAAATAGTCTCTCCATAAAAGGCCTAAAATGATTTGTCCGAAATAAGGTTTTAAACCATAATTTGATTCGGCTTCTTTTAATTTCCAATATACTTTACGTGGCGATAAACTGCCTACAGCAAGCCAAGCAGAGAGATTAGCTGCCACTTCATTTTTTTTAACGGTTGCATTGGCGTTCGCTATCCCCTCGCCAGTATGTAAAAAATTGTGTAAATGTTTAAAAGCCTCTGCTTCACCTCCTTTAAAATAGCTAGGACATGCTAGCGCATTAATTCCTTCGTTTGGAAAAATATCTGACAATAAAGGGATGGTGCCCCAATTATCGGCTTTTACGAAATTGATAGCTGTTGGGGTTAAAAAACATGGTTTAATTATGGCATCACGCTCTGTTTTTTTCTTAAACTGAGTAAAAACGTCAGGAATATCTTTTATCGGAAAAGGAAGGTCTTCCTTGTTGTAAAGCGTATGCCCAATAAAATGTTTGAGGTTTACTTTTAATTTCCAAAGCAGGTCTTCAACCTCGGTAGAAATTGAAGTTTCTTGGCTCGCTACTTCTCGATGATGATAAACTTCTGTAATTTCATATTTGCTAACCAACTCTGGAAGAAAATCTTCCGGCTTACCAGTTAAAACCAATATATCCCCGCCTAGTTCTGTGAATGATTGTCTTAATGCTTCAACACTTTCTAGAATAAATTGTGTTCTTCTTACGCCTGTTTTTAGCGTACCGTAAGCAGTTCGTTCAAATTGTCGAGGATCGAAGAAATAAACAGGTAAAATACAGTCAGATTTAGCTATAGCTTCTACCAGCACTTCATTATCGTGCAGGCGAAGGTCGTTTCTAAACCAAACCAGTATTTTTTTGCTCATACTTCTAGTTATTTATATTAGCTTGCAATTTGCACAAAAAACAGCAATTATACGTTCAAATATGTTATTTTTTACAATGGGTAAACAAAGAGATAGAGTTATGAGTTACGGGTTTGGAATGCCGTAAGCAATGCGCAAAACGGCAAATTTGAACAATTTTTTCTTATCTTTAAACCTCATGCTATTTAGAAGCTATGCCTAAAAATATTTTAATTACTGGAGCAACTGGTTTGGTTGGTAAACAACTCGTTCCTTACTTGCAAAAGCAAGGTCATCAGGTCTCCATTTTGTCGAGAGAGAAAATTAATATTCCTGGGGTTAATGTTTTTGTTTGGGATGTTGATCAACAAACAATTGATGCGGATGCGCTTAAGGGTATAGACACTATTATTCACTTGGCGGGAGCTGGTATAGCTGATAAAAGTTGGAGTGTACAGCGCAAACAGGAAATTATCGATAGCCGGGTAAAATCTGCCGAATTACTATATAAAACCATTAAGGAAACCAATGCGCCGATTAAAACATTCGTATCTGCTTCGGCTGTTGGTTATTATGGGAGTAGGCGTGATGAATTTTTGTGGGAAAATAGTGATCCAGGAAAGGGGTTTTTAGCAGATTGTTGTATTCAATGGGAAGCAGCGGCTGATAAGGGGATGGCAATGGGCATTCGGGTAGTTAAAGTTAGAATAGGCTTAATTTTAAGTAAAAAGGGTGGGGCACTCGCGGCAATGGCAATGCCGATTAAATTTTTTGTTGGTGCACCTTTAGGAAGTGGAAAACAGTGGATGCCGTGGATTCATCTCGATGATATTGTTCAGATCTTTACCAAGGCGGTTGAAGATGAAACTATGCAAGGTGCTTACAATGCGACGGCCCCTTATCCAGCAAGTAACAAACTCTTAACCAAAAGAATTGCTTGGCATTTAAATAGGCCTGTTTGGCCACTTAATGTTCCGAAAGCCGTTTTAAAGGTTATTTTGGGAGAGTCGAGTATCTTGGCATTAATGAGTTCGAATACTACAGCGCAAAAGATTTTGGATACAGGATATCGATTTAAGTATTTAGATTTAGATGAAGCGTTGAAGAATATTTATGGGTAGGGGCTTAAGTTGGCGATTGAAG
>JACMOW010000061.1 GCA_014377775.1 Pedobacter sp.
AAAAGTAGCCTGCACAAAGCTGATATAACCTATGTAATTCCGATCGTAAATCTCCAAGCGTCCTTGCACATTTCTCCCTGTTGCATTCTGCGATGATTCATACTTTGTTTGTTTATTTTGGTAATTATCTACACCAATTGTACCCGAAATAGCAATTTCTTTGGTAATTTGATAGCTAGCATTCGCATTTGCCAAAAATTGTACCCCTTTATTACTATTCTGATTCTGAGCCAATATAGCCAATGGATTGGGTACACCCTGAATATCACCATATACGCCATCGGCATTAATCGGCGCAATATTTGGTGGCAATAGCACACCGCCATAAGTAGATAGCGCATTACTTTTTGTAAAAGTTGGACTAAAATTAAGGCCAATCTTAAATTTATCATCCAATTGATGATCAACTCTTAAACGTAGATAAATTTTTTCGAGATCATTACCCAAAGAACTCGATTGTTGGTTTCGGTAACCGCTAGAAAATCTGAATGTAGTTTTGTCAGATCCTCCAGAAACATCCATACCCACATTTTGATAGATCGCATTTCTATTGGTTAAATCGAACCAATCGGTATTAATGGTTTTACTCCCAGCTAATGCGCTAGCCTCTGTTACCGATCTACCACTGTTGATGTAAGTTTCTCGGAGTAAGCTGTAATATTCTGGTCCGTTTAGCCATTTATATTCATTAACGAACGTAGCAATACCAGTGTCATAATTAAAATTTAACTTGGTTTTACCAATAGATCCGCCTTTTGTGGTAATGATAATTACACCATTTGCGGCATTTGCACCATAAAGTGCAGAAGCAGTAGCATCTTTCAAAATAGATATGCTCCTAATATCTTCAGGGTTGATGTTTGAAAGTGGATTTAAATAACTTTCGCGACCAAAAACCGATGCCTCATTCCCTTTTTGTTGTTCGTATGCAGGTATACCGTCAATTACAAATAACGGCTGCGTAGAAGTGCCTCGGTTAGCCCCAAAAGAAGGCAAAGACCCTTGTCCACGAATATTTATCTTTACTGGCGTATTTAATTCTGTTGTAGTTTCTACTTGTACGCCTGCAACTAATCCTTCAAGCATTTTATCAAAACTCTCTATCGGGCGGTAGGTTTGTAATTTCGTTGCACTAATCTGAGCAATGCTGCCCACTACATCCTCTCTTCTTTTATCCTTGGTGTAAGATCCAGTAACAACTACCTCATTCATACCGAACACATCGTTCTCCATTTCTATTTTGAAGTAAGTTTGAGTGCCTACGTTTAGCGTTTGGGTTTTCATCCCTATGTAAACAACCTCTAACAGCGTATTTTCTAAATCATCACCCACTACTTTAAAAGTAAATACTCCATTTATATTCGTAATTGCACCTTGCTGGGTTCCCTTTTTAAAGATATTTACGCCCGGTATCGGCAGTCCATCACTTTTCCCAATTACCATTCCAGTTAAAATCCTAACCAGAGGTACTTTCTTGGGTTTCGCCTTTCTTACCGAAATATTAGTGCCAGAAATTCCAAAGTCGAGGCCAAATTGCTGGGCTAAAACCACTAAAATTTCTTTTAGATTATCTTTACGAATTAAGGTTATAGATTGCTTAATGTTAATTTCGTTCAAATCGTAATTAAATCTATAGCCTGTTTGTGCTGTTATAGATTTGAATACTTCTTCAAGGCTCTTACGTTGCACATTAATACTTACGATTGCTGTTTCGGGCGTGGCGGTTTGCGCATAGTTAATGCCAATATTGCTTAAAAGCAGCGTAATAGTTAGGAATGGCAAAACGTACATTTTGTAGTTTTTCTTCATATTAGTTCTTTAGTGTAAAAGTTTGGTTTTTTTGGGTATAGTTTATCTTTCTTGCAAAGCAAATACTTTTAATGATGGTTAAATAGTCTGCCTTTTCAAATTCGCCAGAATAGCTCCATTTATTCCTTTTAGTGTTATTAATCAGCGTAATACCATATACATTCTTAAGCTTTATAGCCACCTCTTCAAAAGAAGCGTGGTCAAAAACTATGATTCCATTTCTCCATGCCGTAATGTTCCTTGCGTTAAATGAGGAGCGAACGAGATTGCCGTTCTCCATATTAAATATTGCCATTTCGGATGGATTGAGCAATAATTTATCCCTTCCAGCAGCAGTTTGTACTTCTACCTTTCCTTCAATTAAAGCTACTTGGATGGTAGATTGATTTTTATAGGCCAATATGTTAAACTTCGTTCCCAATACCGTAGTTTTAAGGCCATTCGCCATTACGCTAAATGGTTTAGTTTTATCTTTAGTTACTTCGAAAAACCCCTCCCCATCTAGTTCTACCTCACGTGTACCTCCTTTAAATAGTTTAGGATACTTTAGCGTACTGTTACTGCTTAGCGTTATCTTAGAACCATCACTCAAAGAAAATTGGCTTACTCTTCCATCCCCATTATGATAAGTGATGTAAGTAGGCTCCTGCCTCAATTTTTCGAAAACAAAATATCCGCTGAAAGAAAAAACGAAAGACACAACCACCAGAAATGCCCACTTCTTAACGGTAATTTGTTTTGAATACTCAGGCTCAAATGCAATAATTGTGGGTTTCCTTGTGTTTAGAAAAACATCGAATTTAGTAAACTCATCTTGCAATTCTGGCTCATCCAGTCTAAAGGTTAATTTAGATAATAAGTATTCGGCATTATAGATTTCATCTAATTTCTCGGGATGGCGACTGATCCAATTTTTCCAAAATGCAACCGCCTGTTCATCCGTTTTAAGATAATAGGCAATAAACGATTCATTAGCAGCAAAGTCTTCGGCGAGATAGAGTTTGTAATTCATAATAACAATTTATTAATCTCCAATTCATATACTAGAGTTATTAAACCTTAATTTTTACCAGAAAAATTTGAATTATTTTTAATTAAACCTCAAAAGATGCTTCT
This sequence comes from Pedobacter sp., assembly GCA_014377775.1. GTDB lineage: Bacteria > Bacteroidota > Bacteroidia > Sphingobacteriales > Sphingobacteriaceae > Pedobacter. The sequence goes on from JACMOW010000061.1 coordinate 2,926, forward strand.
TTTGCCCTTAATCAGGATTTTAGGGTCTTTCTTAAAATGCCCATTGCAGTATACATATGATTATAAACCGTTCGAGGTTTAAGTTTAAGCAGAATTGCGATGGCTTCATAACTTAGTCCCTCAAAAAATTTAAGATTAATCACTTCTCGTTGTGCTAACGTAAGCAAATCTAATGCTTTCCAGAGCTTAACTTTAGAACTAACATCATTTTCTGCTGCAATTATCAATTGCTCGTAAGAGCTTTCGGATAGATGATCGAAATCTGCCTCAAAACGATCTGTTTTTTGATCTTGCTTAATTTCTTTGAGCAATTTATTACGAACACAGGTTTTTAAATAGGCCTTAACATGATTTACTTCGCCTATATTCGCTCTTTTTTGCCAAATCTCACAAAATATCTCATGCAAGCAATCTTTCACTTTATCCTTATCAGAAATAATCCTAAAACCTAAGGCATACAATTCTTGATAGCAATCCTGATACAATGTTTTCATTGCATCAGGGTCGCCATTTCGAATGTTTTGCCAAGTATCGGAATTCATTAATTATAAAAAGTTTAAATATATAAAATTACACCTGAAACGTTTATTTTGAGCACAATATCTTGATTTCTTTATAAGATAAATGGAAAAATAAATACAAAATTTTATTTTTGTACGACACGGAAAAATTGAAAATAGGGAATTTCCGATTTTCCAATGCCAAATTTCATATTTTTAATCCGCTTTCAGCCAAATACTTTTTAAACCCTTCAAAATCTTTCTCCAGTTCTGTATAAAGTTCTTCCTTTTGATGAAGCATGCTTACCTGCTCTGGTAATGGCTCAGCAACCGATAAAAAGTCGGGAAACTTACAGGCATGTGCAGTTGATAAGAAAACATTAGCCGCTTCATTACTTGGGTTTTCTGCAGCAAAAGCCTTGGCTGCCAAATAACCAATTGCGGTATGCGGACAAGCGATATAATTGTACTTACTATAAATTTCAGTTATTCCCAATAATGTCTCATCATCACTAAAAACATAAGCCTTTACTATTTTACAAATGGCTGCTTGATCTTCATTAAATAAATCCATAATCCGTACCCAATTGCTTGGCGCCCCAACATCCATCGCATTCGAGTATGTTTGCACAGATGGTTTGGTTTCATAAACGCCTGTTTCTAAAAAGCGGGGTACAGTATCATTAGCATTTGTTGCTGCTATAAATTGCTGAACAGGTAACCCCATTTTATAAGCTAGTAACCCTGCTCCGATATTTCCAAAATTACCACTTGGAACAGAAAATACTACCGCATTAAATCCTTGCTGCTTTAGTTGAGCGTAAGCATTGAAATAGTAAAAGGTTTGTGGAATTAATCGCGCAATATTGATAGAGTTAGCCGAGGTTAACCGAAATTTACTATTCAATTCTTCATCTGCAAATGCTTGCTTTACTAGCGATTGGCAATCATCGAACGTACCGTTAACTGCAATTGCTCTAATATTTTCGCCATTGGTGGTTAATTGCAAACGCTGTATCTCACTCACTTTCCCTTTTGGAAAAAGAATGGTAACTCTCGTATTTGGCACCCCTAAAAAACCAAGGGCCACGGCACCCCCGGTATCGCCGGAAGTGGCTACCAAAACATCTAACAATTGCTCGCCATCTTTTAAAAAATAGGCCATTACCCGGCTCATAAAGCGAGCGCCGAAATCTTTAAACGCTAAAGAAGGGCCATGAAATAATTCGAGCACAAAGGTTTTTATATCCAACTTCACTATTGGCGCATCAAAGTTCGCTGCATCTTCAATTAATGCCCTTAAATCCTTTTCAGGAATTTCATCCTTTAACAGCGTTGATGCAATTTTATAGGCAATTTCTGGTAAAGAATACTGCTCAATGTGCGCTATAAAATCTTGATCAAGCCGAGGTATCTGAACTGGCATATACAAACCCTTATCTTGAGGCATGCTATTAAAAACGGCTTCCTTAAAAGAAACACTTAAATCTTTATTGTTGGTGCTATATAATTGCATTGTTGGTTGGTTAAGTGTTGGATTATTAGTCTTTGATCCTTGCTTCTTTATCTTGTACTAGATACTAAATAATCCTGGGCCCTTCGGCATTAACCGACGAAACATAAGCCTTACTATTAATGTTCAATTTTGTTAAGTGTGCTTGTTGCGCAGTTGTGATTTTCCTAGCTGTTGCTTCATCCTTAGTTAAGGCAAAAACAGATGGGCCAGAGCCCGAAATTCCAAACCCTACTGCCCCATTATCCATAGCCAAAACTCTTAAAGCTTCAAAACCAGGAATTAATATAGAACGAGTGGGTTCAATTAACACATCTTTCATACTTCGCCCCACCAAATCGATATCATTTAAAAAAAGACCACTTACCAAGCCTGCTACATTTCCCCACTGGGTAACCGCATCTTTAAGCAAAACTTTGGCACGTATCATCTCCCGTGCATCTTTAGTAGGTACATCTACCTCAGGATAAACGATGGCTGCAAACAAATTTGAAGGCGTTGGCAAGGCAATTAAATCTAAAGGTTCGTAACTACGAATCAGTACGAAACCACCCATTAAAGCTGGCGCAACGTTATCAGCGTGACCATAACCACAAGCCAATTCTTCGCCCCTCATGGCAAATGGAACCAATTCTTTTGCCGTCAATAAATTTCCCATCAATTGATTAATCGCAAATAAACCGGCAACGGTACTGGCAGAACTTGAGCCTAAACCACTTCCAATAGGCATTTTCTTATGCAACTCAATCTCTACCCCAACATCTGGCCGATTTAAATGGTTTAGGTAATGTAGCACGCTTGCGCTTACGGTATTCTTTGCTGAGTCTAAAGGTAGCCGTGCGTCGTCGCCCGTAATTTTTAATAAACGTACACCAGGCTCGTCAACCAAACGCATAGTTACTTCATCGCCAGGCTCGTTTACCGCAAACCCTAACACATCGAAACCACACACTACATTGGCAACTGTAGCTGGTGCGAAAACTTTTATTTCTTTCATTATCCTTTCTCCCCACCAACATTAATAATATCTGCAAAAACCCCTGCAGCGGTTACTTCGGCACCAGCGCCGGGCCCCTTAATTACTAACGGGCGATCTTTGTAACGATCGGTAGTAAATGAAATAATATTATCACTACCCGAAAGCATATAGAAAGGATGATTTTCATCTACCATTTGCAAAGTAATCGAGGCTTTACCTCCATCTAATTTACCAATGTAGCGAAGTACTTTCTTTTGATTTGCTGCTTCTGCTTTCAGCGAAGTAAAATAAGCTGCATTTACTTCGAGTTGTTGATAAAACTCTTCTACCGTTGGGGCTTGCAAACAAGCCTCAGGCAGCATACTTTCTATGCTTACATCTTTTTCTTCTAGGGCATAACCAGCGTCGCGTGCTAAAATTAGCATCTTGCGCATAAAGTCTTTACCATTTAAATCGTCCCGCGGATCGGGTTCTGTATAACCCTTTTCTTGCGCTTCCTTTACAATTTCGTGGAAAGCTGCATCCCCCTTAAAATGATTAAATATATAGGAAATAGTACCCGATAGAATAGCCTCAATTTTGGCCACTTTATCTCCACTCATCATTAAATCTTTTAACGTTCTAATAATTGGCAAACCTGCGCCAACATTGGTTTCATAATAAAAATCTACACCGAATTTTCGAGCAGTATTTTTAAAGGTTTTATATTGCTCAAACCCAGCAGAGTTTCCAAGTTTGTTGCAGGTAACTATGGAAATGCTCGCTTCAAAAATACCTTGATAAAAAGGCACGGGCATTGCACTAGCTGTATTATCTACAAACACACAATTTGGGAGATTCATGGCTTTCATTTGAGCCACAAAATTTTCCAGATTAGCAGGCTCACCTTGCGTATTTAATGTTTCTTCCCATTGTGCTAACGCGATTCCATTTGTTGATAAAAGCATTTTTCGAGTATTGCTAATGCCCATTACTTTTACCTGCAAATCGTTATTTTTTGCTAAAAATGGCATTTGAATTATCAGCTGCTCAAACAAAGTTCTCCCAATATTCCCGGTACCTAAACAAAAGATATGAAGCGTTTTATTTAATTCGGCATAAAAAGCATCGTGAACAGCGTTTATTGCTTTCGATAAATCCGTTTTAGCGATAATTACTGAAATGTTATATTCAGATGAGCCCTGTGCAATGGCATGCACATTTACCCCATTTCTACCTAATGCATGAAATAATTTTCCAGAAATGCCCGGTGTCCGCTTCATATTTTCGCCAACAATAGCCAAAACTGCAAGGCCATTTTCTACCTCAGGTACGTCTAGTTTTTTAGCTTGTAGCTCAAGATCGAACTCTTTCGAAATTAGAGAAACCGCTTTTATAGCGTCATCAGGTTTAACCGCAAAAGTGATACTATGCTCTGATGATGATTGTGTAATTAGAACGATGTTAATTTGCTCGCGCGATAAAAGAGAGAATAACCTTCCGCTAAAACCAGCCTTCCCCACCATACCACTTCCAGCCAAGTTTAGGATGCTAATTTCATCAATTGATGAGATTCCCTTGATTGATAAAGCGGATGCTTTCGCCCCATGGCGGATATAGGTTCCTTCGAAATCTACATCAAATGTATTTTTAATAACAATTGGAATTTTCTTCAAAAAGGCGGGGGTCATTGTTGGGGGATAGATAACTTTTGCTCCAAAATACGAGAGTTCCATGGCTTCGATATAACTCAATTCGGGTAAAGAAAATGCCTTCTTTACCATTCTTGGATCGGCAGTCATCATTCCATTTACATCCGTCCAGATTTGAATTTCACGGGCATTTAATGCCGAGCCTAAGATTGCAGCAGTATAATCGCTGCCGCCTCTACCTAAGGTGGTTACACGTTGCGCATCATTACTTGCAATAAATCCAGTTACAAAAAGCATTTTTTCTGCATGTATTTGATAAAAATCCTTCACCAAAAATTCGGTAAGCTGCATATCTACTTTTGCCTGACCAAAATTGCTATCCGTTTTAATAAATTGAGTGGCATCGGCAAATAACGCATTGGGAAATTGTTGCTTAGCAATATGGCAAACCATAAAAGTAGAGCATCGCTCGCCATAACTTAATATCAAATCCTTTGCCTGTAAGCTTAATTCTTGTAAATTGTAAATGGCCTGTAAAAGCTCTTCCAGCTCATTAAAATAAAGCTTAAGCTTCGTTAATACCGGATTTTGAGCCGCAGCTGGCAATAATGCCCTAATTATCTCAAAATGTCGGTTTTCGATTGCATTTAGTTCTACATTATAATCTTCTCCTAAAGCCGCCTTCTCGGCCATTGAGGTAAGTAAATTGGTTACGCCACTCATGGCCGATAAAACAATTACGGGTTTTTCCGACTGTTGTTGTTCCTTTTCTAATATGCTTAGTAAAGCGCTTATACTTGCTATCGAACCTACCGAAGTACCACCAAATTTTAAAATGTTCATATTAACTTCATGTTGTTTTTAATTGTAAAATATAATGCCTTTAAAAAAAAAGCGCTCCCGATGTTGTCGGGAGCGCTTTGTATGTTGTGTTTCAATTATACCACTAGCGTTTCCCCATCAGGCCTCTGCCTGTTGTTGATGTAATAATGGTAATAATAGTAGGATTAAAAATCATTTTTTTCTTAGTGTATTTTCTACACCGCTAAGTAGGTGAATATTTCTCACAATGTCAAGCAATTTTCAAAAAAAATTAAAAATATATATTAATTTGATTTAAAAATAGCCACAAATCTTTCTATTTTGTAATGATTTTCTATTTTTTATGAAGATATCATATAAGTCGATAAATAAAGGTAAGGGCTTTATTAATTTTTGATGTTATATGCTCTTAACAAGAGAGTTTTATAAATTGTACAATTTACCGAAAATATTTTTTCTTTACCTTTACCTCCTTATATGCAAGGATTAGTTATCAAATCAACCGGAAGTTGGTACCAAGTGTACGCCGAGAATGGTAAAAATTACGACTGCCGAATAAAAGGCAAGTTTAGAATTCAGGGTATTCAAACCACCAACCCTATCGCTGTTGGCGATAAAGTAGCGTTTGAACTAGAGCCAAATGCCGAAACAGGCGTAATTGATACCTTGCTAGACCGCAAAAATTACATCATTCGGAAATCGATTAACCTTTCTAAGCAAGCACAAATTATTGCTGCCAATTTAGATCAAGCTTTTTTAATCGTTACTTTAGCCTCTCCCCGAACATCATTGGGTTTTATTGATCGTTTCTTGGTAACCTCAGAAGCCTATAGCATCCCAACTTGTTTGGTATTTAATAAATTAGATCTCTTTAGCAAACAAGGATTAGAGATTTTGGCCGAATACAAGGCCATTTATGAAAAAATAGGCTATCCCTGTTATGAGGTTTCTGCGCTAAAAGGGACAAATATTGATCAGATAAAGGCCTTATTAAAAGATAATATTACCCTATTCTCAGGTCATTCGGGCGTAGGTAAATCGAGTTTAATTAATGCCTTATTACCAGGTTTCGAAATTAAAACTGGCGAAATATCCGATTGGAGCGATAAAGGACAGCACACCACTACCTTTGCCGAAATGCACACTTTACCTTTTGGAGGCTATTTAATTGATACCCCCGGTATTCGTGAACTAGGGATATTCGACATTAAACCTGAAGAGTTAAGCCATTATTTTGTAGAAATGCGGGACCGTTTAAATCAGTGTAAGTTTAACAATTGCAGACATGTTAATGAACCTGGTTGCGCCGTATTAAAAGCAGTTGAGAATGATGAAATTGAAATGAGCAGGTACGAAAGTTATTTAAGTATGTACCATGGCAATGATACGAGAGCGTAAAAAATGAGAGCAGTAATCCAACGTGTAATACAAGCAAGCTGTACAGTAGATGATAGAATTACTGGCAAAATTGGCCATGGCTTTTTGGTACTCTTAGGTATTGAGGATGCCGATACGCAGGAAGATTTGGTATGGCTGGCACAAAAAATTGCCAATATGCGCGTTTTTAACGACGAAAATGGGCTCATGAATACATCGCTAGCTGATATTGACGGAAATATTTTATTGATCAGTCAATTTACATTATTTGCAGCAACCAAGAAGGGCAACCGACCAGGTTTTACCAGAGCAGCGAGACCCGAAAAAGCCATTCCAATGTACGAGGAGATGATTAAACAATTGTCGGCATTATTAACTAAAGAAATACAATCCGGTATTTTTGGTGCAGATATGAAAATTAGCTTGTTAAATGATGGGCCAGTTACGATTGTGATGGATACCAAGGATAGAGATAATCATTAAAAGAGTAAATGGTTTCCATTAAAAGCTTAAAATATAAAATATGACTATAGCACAAGCGCAAGAAAGTGTAGATCAATGGATCAAAACCACTGGCATTCGTTATTTCAATGAACTAACCAACACTGCCATATTAATGGAAGAAGTTGGTGAAGTTGCCAGAATCATGTCGCGTAGATATGGGGAGCAGTCGTTCAAAAAAAGCGATGAAGAAGTGAATTTAGCTGACGAGATGGCTGATGTTCTATTTGTGCTCATCTGTTTAGCCAATCAAACTGGAATAGATTTGAATGGAGCACTACTTAAAAATCTAGAAAAGAAAAGTATTAGAGATGCTGATCGACATAAGAATAATGATAAATTAACCCCTAATAAATGAAAACATCACTTTTCATCTTCATCGCTGCAGTGTTTTTCTCATCCTGCACTCAAAAAAATGAAGATATTGTAAAGGAACCAAATAAAGAAGGTTCTATTGAAACCGTTGTAAGCGTGACACATGAAAATGGCTTTGACATTCTAACCACCACACATAAAGTTTGGGTAAAAAATAAACTCGACAAAACGCTAATTAAAATAGATACCTTAGCTTCACTCGGAACTACACTAGCCGAAGGCGAAGATGAAAACGGGAATAAAGAACAAGCTGTTGTACCTAAAGATTACGAATTTTATATCACTGTAAAATAGGAGCCGTAACAGTAAGGCCGTTAAGAAATCTCAATACGATTATGAAGAAGAGCAAATACATTAGCTTAGTTTTAATTACCGCAGCATTATCTTCATGCAACAAAGAAAAAGAATGGAACGAAGATGAACCAAAAGTTTACATGCGTTCCGACTCAACAGCTGCATATTCTCGATCTCATCACTACATTGGTGGTGCTCTACTGTGGTATTATGCATTTAGGCCGTATGGAAGATATAATAATGGCGCTTACAGCAGGGCTGGGTATTACAGTGGCGGTATAAATGAACGTTCAAATATTGGCGGTAATGCAAATAAAAACGGCATCATAAGAGGTGGGTTTGGTGGTGGCTTTTCAGTTTCCTCCTAATGGAAAGAATAAAAATCGAGCCTAGAAATAGTTGGCAAAAAGAAGTAGAAAAATTAGGCTTCGGATTTCATTCAACCGATGTTGCGTATTGGGATGAAAGTGCATACTATGAATTTAGCCTCAACGAAATCAACTTAATTGAGAAAGCAACTTCCGAATTATGGGAGATGATGTTAAGTGCTGTTCAATATGTAATTGATAAAAAATTATACTATAAATTACATATTCCAGAATGGATTATTCCATCGATAGAAGCGTCTTGGGAGAAGGATTACCTATCTATTTACGGCAGATTCGATTTCGCATTTAAGAATGGAGAGATAAAATTATTGGAATTTAATGCCGATACACCTACCTCTCTTTATGAAGCTGCAATTGTGCAATGGTTTTGGCTACAAGATTTTGATAAATCTAAAGATCAATTTAACTCGATCCACGAAAAACTAATCAATTATTGGATTGAAAGTAAAAACCACCTCAAGCCTGGAAAATTACATTTTAGCTGTGTGAAACAAAGTTTAGAAGACTTAACCACTACCGAGTATTTAAGAGATTGTGCAATACAAGCCAAATTAGATACTCAATTAATATTTATAGACGATATAGGATGGGACATTCCAAATCAGGGATTCATTGACTTAGAAAACAAACCCATCCAAAACATCTTCAAACTTTATCCTTACGAGTGGCTTCTAAATGAAAATTTTGGGAGGAACCTTGTTGCCGATCAACATCAAACCCAATGGATTGAACCCTATTGGAAAATGATTTTATCGAATAAAGCAATTCTCCCGATATTGTGGGAACTATATCCATACCACCCTTACCTGCTTAAATCATATTTCCATCGCAACAATCTAAATGATTACGCTAAAAAGCCTATCCTATCTAGGGAAGGTGCTAATATTGAATTGGTTAAAGCTGGAGCATCGATTGCTAAAACTAGCGGTGAATATGGGGAAGAAGGATATATTTATCAAGATTTGTTTGAGTTGCCAAACTTTAACGGAAATTATCCATTGATAGGAAGTTGGATAATCGGGCAGCAGCCTGCAGGAATTGGAATTAGAGAATCTAATCGCTTAATCACAGATAATAAAAGTAGGTTTATACCGCATTTAATAAATAGCTGAGCCGTTTATAACTCAGCTTTAATTTTCTCAGCGGCTTCTGCCAATTCTTCTTGACTCGGCTTTAGTTTTTCCTTTGCGAAGTTCATATCGTTCACATTGTTCATCGGTATTAAATGAATGTGCGCATGAGGCACCTCGAGGCCAATAACCGCAACACCAATTTTTTTACAAGGAAAAGCTTCTTTTAAACCTTTTGCAACAATTTTTGCAAAAAGAGTAATGCCAAAATAACTTTCATCATCCATATCAAAAATATAGTCAATTTCCTTTTTTGGGATAACCAAAACATGACCCATTACCAATGGATTAACATCTAGAAACGCCATAAATTCTGTCGTTTCTGCTACAATATGCGCTGGGATTTCTCCGCTAACAATTTTTGAAAAAATACTCATCTTACCTAGAAATTTCTAAAATCTCGAACTCCATTTTACCAGCTGGCACCTGTATTTCAGTGGTATCGCCTACCGATTTACCTAATAAACCCTGTGCAATTGGCGATTTCACAGAAATTTTTCCCGTCTTTAAGTCCGCTTCCGTTTCTGCTACCAATTGGTAGGTCATTGTTGCGCCATTTTTTATGTTTTTAATTTTCACAATCGACAGGGCTAAAACCTTCGACAAATCCAACTTACTTTCGTCAATCAGCCTTGCAGTAGAAAGCGTAGCCGTCATTTTAGAAATTTTTGCTTCGTGTAAACCTTGTTGTTCCTTAGCTGCATCGTATTCGGCATTTTCAGATAAGTCTCCTTTATCTCTAGCTTCAGCAATTGCTTTTGATATTGCCGCCCTTTCAGTAGTTTTTAGCCTATGTAATTCCTCTTTCAATTTGTCTAAACCTTCTTGGGTATAGTAAGTTACGTCTGACATAATAAATATTTTTATGTAAATCCTATAAAAAGCAAACAAGACTATATCGGCATTTCGCCTATATAGTCTTGTTTCAATTAAAACGAAGATATAAGCCTATTCTTACAAAAGCAAATATTTGCTTTAAATTATTGGTTCGCCTTACAACTAGGCGAATATTTTATCGGGAAATTTAATGAATTTGCAATAAAACACATCTTATTTGCCTCTTCATGCAAGATATTGGCTTGCTCAATCTGCTCCTTTTTAGAAATTAATATGTCAGGCTGAAGCAACACTTCCTTAAAGTGCCCGCTGCCATCGGCGCTTTCTATCATGGTTCCAACTGCGTTATCTTTATATTCCAATACTACAATATCGTTTTTTGAGCAAAGGTGTAAATACCATAGCATGTGGCATGATGAAATGGAAGATAGTAATAGGTCTTCTGGATTATACTTTGTTTTATCGCCCATAAAGGCAGAATCAGAGGAACCCAAAATCTGTTGTTTATGCTCAATCGACACTACAAAATCACGATCATAAGAACGGTAATCCATCGTGCCAGATCCTTTATTACCTGTCCAAACTAAATTTGTTTTATATTGATGTTCTTTTGCCATTTTGTAAGTATTGCGTATTGGTGCTCCATGCCCCATGCGCTTTGCTAATTTAAGTAATTATAATTTCATTTCTGCTAGCTTTCTCCCCAAAACTTCAGAAATTTTTCGGTACGAATCAAATGTCCATCCCGCAACATGAGGTGTTAAAATAACTTTACCACTAGCTTTCAATTCATCAAACCACGGCTGTTCTCCTAGTGATGGGAATTTTTCGGTTTCTAGCACATCCAAGCCAGCACCAATTATTTTACCCTTTTTTAGTTGAGTAAGCACCGCAGTTGTACTCACAATTTCGCCCCTTGCGGTATTGATAAAAAATATAGGCTTTTTGAAATGGAAAAAATATTCATCATTCACCATTTGTTTGGTTTCTTTGGTGAGGGGAATATGCAAACTTAACACATCACTGTGCTTTACAATCTCCTCCATGCTCACCTCTCGAACATAATCATCAGAAAACCCAGTTTTATATTTATCATACGCAATAATTCTGACCCCAAAACCAGCCAATTTCTCAGCAAAGCTTTGTCCCATAAAACCATAGCCAATTATCCCAACAACCTTGCCTTTTAGCTCAAAGCCCCTATTGCTTTCTCTATCCCAAATTCCTCGTTTAATTTCTTCATCCGCCTTGCAAAAATTATTCATTAGCGACAATAATAATCCTACAGCATGTTCGCCAACTGCATCGCAATTGCCTTCTGGCGCATTTATTAATTGGATATTTCTTTCTTTAGCCTCAATTTCATCAATATTATCTAAACCCGCACCTGCCCTAGCTACAAACTTTAGTTGCGATGCTGCATCAAACAGTTGCGTATCTATTCGAAATTTTGTGCGCACAGCAATACCAACATACCCAGCAATAATCGACAAAGTTTCTTCACGATTAATTAGGGGCTTGTTATCTACCTCAAACCCCAATTCTCTCGCTTTCTCGGCAAATGCTGGATGCAAATCATCAACTATTAAAATCCTTTTCCTCATTTTTAGGCTTGCATCAACATCGTTAGATGCTGGGTTAGGGTAATAAAATCTGCTACGGTTAATTGCTCCGCTCTCTTATCAAAAAAAACATGATTATCCATTTTATCTTTTGGTATCGTACCCGATAAAGCATTTCTAAGGGTTTTACGACGTTGATTAAACCCCCCTTTTACAGTACGCCAAAACAATTTCTCGTCGCATGGCAAGGTTTCCATTTTATTTCTGCTTAGCCGAATAACGCCAGAATTTACCTTTGGCGGTGGATTAAATGTTCCCGGTTTAACGGTAAACAAATATTCAATGTTATAATAGGCCTGAATTAATACGCTTAAAATCCCATATTGTTTTGATCCCGCATCTGAGGCGCAGCGCTCAGCTACTTCCTTTTGAAACATCCCAACCATCTCTACTACCTGTTCCTTATGCTCGAGGATTTTAAACAAAATTTGCGATGAAATGTTGTAGGGAAAATTACCAATGATGGCAAATTTTCCTGGAAAAATAGAAGTTAAATTAAGTTTTAAGAAATCTCCACTTATTAGTCGCTCGCCCAACTGGGGGTACTTAGCCGTTAAAAAGGCTACTGACTCCACATCGATGTCGATTAAAAAAGTTTCCAAATCTTTTCTTTCCAATAAGATATCAGAAAGTATGCCCATGCCTGGCCCAACTTCTAAAACTTGATGATACTGATCGGTATGAATGAGGCCATTCACAATTTTTTCGGCAATTTTCTTGTCGGTTAAGAAGTGCTGCCCTAAATGTTTTTTCGCTTTTACTAAACTCATCACATCAAAGTTAAGGTTTTATTTAATGATTTGTTTTTCACCACAGAGAACGCAGAGGCTAACACGGCGCATTCAGAGTTAAAATGGGTATTATCTTGGCGTATAACTCAGTGCCCTCTGTGGTAAAACTTTTTTTTGACTCATTTAATCAGTAATTTGCGCCAAATCTAAATTTAACATGAGCGATAAAGTTAAAATAGGCATAAGCATCGGCGATGTAAATGGTATTGGTTTGGAGGTAATCTTGAAAACATTATCAGAAAGTAGTGTATTAGATTACTGCACCCCTATTGTTTACGGAAATACAAAAGTATCTTCTTTTCATAGAAAAGCACTGGGCATGAGCGATTTTATGTTTAATGTGATTACTCAGGCTGACCAAGCTAAACCTCGAAAAGCGAACATGATTAATTGTTGGGAAGAAGATGTAAAAATTGAGCTGGGCACAAGCACTGAAATCGGCGGAAAATACGCCCTAATTTCATTAGAAAAAGCAACCGATGATCTGTTAAGCGGAGCAATTGATGCTTTAGTTACTGCCCCAATTAATAAACAAAACATTCAATCAGACACTTTTAATTTCCCTGGGCATACCGAATATTTACAAGATCGTAGCGGAAGTAAAGATGTTTTGATGTTTTTGATTAGTGAGGAACTACGAGTGGGTGTGGTTACTGGTCATATTCCCGTGTTAGAAGTACCCCATTCAATCACGAAAGAAAAAATTGTAAAAAAAATACAGTTAATCAACGATAGTTTAAAGAAAGATTTTTGGATCGAAAAACCCAAAATTGCTGTACTCGGCTTAAATCCGCATGCAAGCGACAATGGCCTTTTAGGAAAAGAAGAAATAGAAATCATTAGTCCGGCTATACAAGAGGCATTCGATAAAGGCATCATCTGCTTTGGGCCTTATTCGGCCGATGGATTTTTTGGCAATGGAACTTATAAACAATTTGATGCTGTTTTGGCGATGTACCACGACCAAGGGCTGATTCCTTTTAAAACCATTGCATTTGAAACAGGCGTAAATTATACGGCAGGATTAAAATTTGTACGTACTTCACCAGATCATGGCACAGGATATGATATTGCTGGAAAAGGCATAGCCGACCCTACCTCTTTCATGGAGGCGCTATTTGCTGCTGTGCACATTGTTAAACACCGTAAAGAACAAGAGAGCCTACTTAGCAATCAACTCCGCTCAGGTGGAAAAATTATTGAAACCGCTGCTGATGTAAAGGATGATGCGAATTAAGGAAAAAACATTTCATTTTAATAAAATTATTCTTACCTTTGCAGGCTAAAATTTAGTTACAATTGAAGGCATTAAAACAATTTTCAATCCCGTTTACAGGCTTAAAATTGGGCAAACATCAATTTGAGTTTGAAATTGATAAAAGCTTTTTTGATGGATTTGAGTACTCTTTAATAAAAGATGGGACACTAAAAGCAACCGTTGATCTTGACAAACAAGAAACCATGTTGATTTTGTATTTCCACATTAAAGGTACTATTCAGTTAAACTGCGATAAGTGTTTGGCTGAGTTTTCTCAATCAATTGAAATTAATGAAAGGCAAATTGTAAAATTTGCCGAAGACAACTTAGAAAGTGATGATTTAGAAATTATCGTTTTAAGTAAAAAGGAAAGTATTATCGATGTTTCGGAATTAATTTACGAATTCATCACGGTAGCGATACCTTATATTAACAAATGCGAACAAGTTGGCGAAACGTGTGATCAAGAAATGATTGCAACACTTACCAAGCTAGCCAGTGGAAGCGTGGAAAAAGAAGAAGAACAAAACGACGACCCTCGTTGGGCGGCACTTAAAAAATTAAAATAATAATTAATTAAACAACAATGGCACATCCAAAACGCAAGATTTCGAAACAAAGAAGAGATAAAAGAAGAACGCATTACAAAGCTGTAGCTCCTTCTTTGGCAACTTGCCAAACTACTGGTGCTGTACATGTTCCTCATCATGCTTATAATGTTGATGGTAACTTATACTACAACGGTAAATTAGTTATAGAAAACACTTCAATAGGTTAATTTTCTAAGAAAATTTTTGTGTTTCCATTGGTTTAAGTTTAACTTCGAACCAGCACTTTTACACGAAAGATTTTTACGATGAAAATAGGTCTCGATATAATGGGCGGAGACTATGCTCCCAAAGCAATCGTTTTGGGAGCAATAGCTGCTCATCAATCCCTTACTCCTGATGAGCATATTGTGCTAATCGGAGATACCCAGCAGATTAAACCTCTTCTTTTGGAGCATGGATTCAATCCAGATCACTTCGAATATTACCATACTGAAGAAGTTATTGGTATGGGCGAACATCCCACAAAGGCTATTGTTCAAAAGCCAAACTCAAGCATTGCTGTAGGTTTTCAACTTTTAAAAGAAGGAAAAATAGATTCATTTGCAAGCGCAGGTAATTCTGGAGCTATGTTAGTTGGCGCCGTATTTAGTGTAAAAACCATCCCTGGTATTATCAGACCCTGCTTATGCACCATTATCCCTAAACTAAAAGGGGGCGTTGGCCTTTTATTAGACGTGGGTGCAAATGCAGATTGTAAGCCAGATATCTTGCTGCAATTTGGTATTTTAGGTAGTTTGTATACAGAGAATATTCTCCAAGTGCCGAATCCTAAAGTGGCACTAATGAACATCGGCGAAGAAGATGAAAAGGGAAATATCCTTGCTATGGCTACTTTTCCATTAATGAAAGAAACCCAACTTTTTAATTTTGTAGGTAATGTTGAAGGAAGAGATTTATTCAATGAAAAAGCAGATGTAATTGTTTGCGATGGATTTACAGGAAATATAATGCTCAAACTCGCTGAGTCGTTTTATGTGATCACCATTAAAAAGGGATTAAAAGACGAATTTTTTGACCGGTTTAACTACGAAAACTATGGTGGTAGTCCGGTTTTAGGTGTAAATGCCCCCGTTTTAATTGGACATGGAATTTCCACTCCACTAGCAATAAAAAACATGATATTCCAATCTAGAGATATGATTAATGCCGGATTGGTTAGTAAAATACAAGCCGCATTCCAATAATTAAAACCAAATAAAATGAACAAAATTCACGCTGCTATTACTGCAGTTAATGGTTATGTCCCCGACTATATCATGACGAATAAAGAGCTGGAAACCATAGTCGAAACATCCGATGAATGGATCATTTCCAGAACTGGCATTAAGGAGCGGAGAGTGTTAAGAGGAGAGGGTTTGGGCACTTCAGATATGGCTGTAGAAGCTGTAAATGGTTTGCTGAAAAAGAGAGGTATTGGTGCAGAGGAAATTGAATTGATTATTTTCTGTACAACCACGCCCGATTATCCATTCCCAGCATCAGCAAATATTTTAGCCGACAAAATTGGTGCAAAAAATGCCTGGGGCTACGATTTACAGGCAGCTTGTTCTGGGTTTATATTTGGATTATCAACCGGAGCTCAATTTATCGAGACGGGCAAACATAAAAAAGTATTGGTTGTAGGAGGCGATAAAATGTCGTCAATTATCAACTATCAAGATCGTACTACCTGCATCATATTTGGTGATGGCTGTGGTGCCGTTTTACTCGAACCCAATGAGGAAGGGCTAGGTGTACAAGATTCCATTTTACGTAGTGATGGTTCTGGAAAAAATTATTTAGGACAAAAAGCTGGTGGATCCGCTCGCCCAGCAAGTGCAGAAACTGTAGCCAATAATGAACACGTAGTACACCAGGATGGGAAGGCCGTATTTAAATTTGCAGTAACTAATATGGCCGATGTTGCTGCCGAAATTATGGAACGCAACCAATTAACTTCTGATACGGTAACTTGGTTAGTGCCACATCAAGCAAATAAACGCATAATTGATGCAACAGCTTCGAGAATGGGCTTAGATTCAGGCAAAGTAATGATCAATATCGAACGTTATGGCAACACCACTAACGGCACCATTCCACTTTGTTTGTGGGAATGGGAAAGCAAACTAAAAAAAGGAGATAATTTAATATTAGCCGCTTTTGGCGGAGGTTTTACTTGGGGGTCGGTTTACCTAAAGTGGGCCTACTAAAAAATAAAAAAAAACTATACCTTAGTTAATTCATAAGACACCAAATTTTTTAATATGGATATCAAACAAATTCAGGAACTCATTAAGTTTGTTTCTCGGTCGGGGGTAAATGAAGTTGCCATAGAGCAAGAGAACTTCAAAATTACTATTAAAACTAACCAAGCACCGGTTTATGTAAATGCAGTAGCAGCAGCCCAGCCTGTAGCGCAAGCAGCAGCTTCCTTACCAGCGGTAGAAATTAAAGGAACTCCAACTCCAGAAGCTGAAGATAACTCAAAATATATTACCATTAAATCGCCTATGATTGGTACTTTTTACCGCTCATCAAGCCCAGATAAACCTTTATTTGCAAATGTGGGCGACGAAATTGTAACTGGTAAAGTAATTTGTATTATCGAAGCTATGAAATTATTCAACGAAATCGAAAGTGAGATTTCTGGACGTATTGTTAAAGTGTTGGTAGATAATGCATCACCAGTAGAATACGATCAACCTTTATTTTTAGTAGAACCTATTTAATTATAATTGATGTTTAAAAAAATATTAATTGCTAACAGGGGAGAAATTGCTTTGCGTATTATCCGAACCTGTAAAGAAATGGGCATTAAAACGGTTGCCGTTTACTCTACTGCCGATCGTGAAAGCCTACACGTACGTTTTGCTGATGAGGCCGTTTGTATTGGCCCCCCTCCTAGTAAAGATTCGTATTTAAGTATTCCTAATATTATTTCTGCTGCCGAATTAACCAATGCTGATGCCATTCACCCAGGTTATGGCTTTCTTTCAGAAAATGCTAAATTTTCATCGGTTTGCCGTGATTATGGAATTAAATTTATTGGCGCTACCCCTGAGCAGATTAATGGCATGGGCGATAAAGCATCTGCTAAAGAAACCATGAAAATTGCTGGCGTACCTACTATCCCGGGCTCTCAGGGCTTGCTAGAAAGCGTTAAAGAAGGCATAAAAATCGCTAACGAAATGGGCTACCCCATCATTCTAAAAGCAACAGCAGGTGGCGGTGGGCGAGGAATGCGTATTGTTTGGAAAGACGAAGAATTTGAGAATGCATGGGACAGTGCCCGGCAAGAATCAGGCGCTGCTTTCGGTAACGATGCCCTTTATTTAGAAAAATATATTGAAGATCCACGACATATTGAAATCCAAATTATCGGTGACCAATATGGTAAAGCTTGCCATTTATCAGAAAGAGACTGCTCTATTCAACGTCGCCATCAAAAACTAGTTGAAGAAGCGCCATCTCCATTTATGACTCCCGAATTGAGAGAGAAAATGGGTATTGCGGCCATCAAAGGTGCACTAGCCGTGAGTTATGAAGGCGCTGGTACTGTAGAGTTTTTGGTCGACAAACACCGTAACTTCTATTTTATGGAGATGAATACCCGTATCCAGGTAGAACATCCCGTAACGGAGGAAGTAATTAATTTTGACTTAATTAAGGAACAAATTAAAGTGGCGGCAGGCATTCCCATTTCTGGAAATAACTATTTACCAAATATGCATGCGATTGAATGCCGCATCAACGCTGAAGATCCGTTCAACAATTTCAGACCATCACCAGGTAAGATTACCAATTTCCATTCACCCGGTGGGCATGGTGTTCGGGTAGATACCCATGTGTATGCAGGCTATCAAATCCCATCCAATTACGATTCGATGATTGCAAAATTGATTTGTGTAGCACAAACGCGTGAAGAAGCAATTTGTACTATGGAAAGAGCCTTAAGTGAGTTTGTAATTGAAGGCATAAAAACAACCATTCCATTTCACTTAAAGTTAATGAAAGACCCTAATTTTAGAGCGGGGAATTTTACAACCAAGTTTATGGAAACTTTCAAGTTTTCAGAATAAACGCATCTTTTTATACATTTAACTCGTAAGTACCATTCACTTTGACAAATCACTTTGACAAACTTCTAAAGTTTGTCAAAGTTGTCAAAGTAAATGGTATTTTTGTTTATTAACTTACATCAATGAGCGACAATAGAGCAAAGGATCTAATCGATTCTATTAAAAATAAAGGAAAGAGTTTAGAAGCAGAAATGTCTTTTTTCGATCATATCGACATCCTAAGAAAGCATTTATTAAGAACGTTAGCCGTAGTTACCGTTTTTGTATGTAGTGCTTTCTATTTCTCAGATTTTATATGGGGAAATATTATAATGGGCCCAAAAAAGTCCGACTTTTGGACTTACAGAATGATGTGTAAACTGGTGGATACATTTCCATCCATAATTCCTAAAGAATTTTGTATAACAGTTATTGATGCCAAACTAATCAATACAGAAATGTCTGGTCAGTTTACTTTACTCATGAATTCTTGTATTACAGCCGGACTGATATTGGGGGTGCCTTATTTATTATTTGAGATTTGGCTATTTATCAAACCCGCTTTATTAGACAATGAAAGAAAGTCTGCTCGTGGGTTTGTTTTTTTCGCATCTGCATTATTCTTCACTGGTGTGCTATTTGGATATTATATAATTGCGCCATTATCCATTAACTTTTTACTTACGTTTACCGTAGATCCAAGTATTAATAACACAATTACTATAGATTCTTACCTCTCACTAATTCTAACACTAGCGTTGGGTTCTGGCATTATCTTCCAATTACCAGTTGTGATTTTTGTTCTTTCGAAACTGGGTATTATGACACCACAGTTTATGCGAAAAAGCAGAAGATATGCAGCAATATTAATATTAGTGGCTGCAGCAATCGTAACCCCTACTCCAGACCCATATACCATGTTAATTGTTGCTTTCCCGCTTTTCTTATTGTATGAAGCAAGTATTATGATTTCAGCAAACATTCAGAAGAAAAAGAAATTAGCAGAAGAAGCGTTTTATAAAAACTAAGGCAACAAAAAATTTACGCTTAATCTTCATTATTCTATATAAATTTGAACAATGTCTACAGATAAAAAATTAAAGATTGCAATTGGCGCAGACCATGCTGGCTTTGCATACAAAGAGTTACTAAAAGAATACCTATCTGCTAACGACGTTAAAGACTTTGGAACCTATTCTTCAGACTCTGTAGATTACCCAGATTTTGCCCATCCCGTAGCATTAGCTGTAGAAAGTAAGGAATTCGATTTTGGCGTATTGGTATGTGGAAGTGCAAATGGCGTAGCCATTACGGCCAACAAACATCAGCACATTAGAGCAGCTATTTGTTGGCTAAATGAACTGGCCTCGTTGGCACGTTTACACAACAATGCAAATATTATTTGTATCCCTGCCAGATTTGTTTCTGAAGAATTGGCGAAAGAAATGGTGGATACCTTTTTAACCACCGCCTTTGAAGGTGGAAGGCATGAAAATAGAGTAAATAAAATAACCTGCTAAATATAAACCAATTCATATGATGAAAAAACAATTCCTATACACCAGCCTAGCTGTATTGTTAAGTTTGAGTGCAGTAGCGCAAGACAAAAATGCCATCAAATTTAGTAAGGCCATTAATAAAGAAAATGGCTATAAACACCTTTCTATCTTAGCATCTGATGAGTATGAAGGTAGAGAAACCGGTAAAAAAGGTGCTTGGATGGCTGCTGAATATATTAAAAAACAGTTTCAAAGCTTTGGCTTAAAAGGCCCAGTAAAAGACGGGACTGATCCCTATTTTCAAAAAATAGGGTACGCTTCGTTAAGCTTAAGCAAGTCTGCACTCGAGGTTAACGGACAAGCTAAAGAAAACTTTAAAGATTATTACATTACGCCGAGTACCGTAAGTGCTAAAGGTTTTGATGTAAAAGCCAATTCAATACTATTTGCTGGTTATGGATTAAGTAAAGACGACTATAATGAGTATGCCGGACAAGATGTTGCTGGTAAAATTGTAATGATTTTTGCAACTGGCGATCCAACTGCTAAACCCGCAACAACGCCTGCTCCACAAGGTCGCCGTGCACCTTCAGGAGCTGGAAGTACCCAAGTAAAAATTAAATATCTGTTAGAAAATAAAGCTGCGGGTGTTTTGGTAATTAACCAAATGGTTGACAACCTTCCTCCACAAATGAGAGCTTTCCTTGAGAATGGAAATCCTTACCTGAAAACGGATGAGCGAATGAAAAACATGGCCGACGCAAGTGTTTTACCAACAATTGTAATTGGCACTAACG
>JACMOW010000010.1 GCA_014377775.1 Pedobacter sp.
ATTGGATTTAACGGAATTATTCGTCGGATAAATTTGAAAAATTAGCAATTGCATCGTATAATTTGATATTTTTGAATGAATGGAAATTTACATCGAAAATGAACATCTAAGGGCTTCATTTGCTTCAAAAGGTGCCGAACTTCAACGCATTACTGGGGTAGATAGTAGCACTGAATATTTATGGAGTGGAGATGCTGACTACTGGCCTAAGTTTAGTCCGGTTTTATTTCCAATTATTGGTGCTTTAAAAGAGAATACCTATTACTTTGAAGGAGAAAAATATGTGCTTCCAAGGCATGGTTTTTCAAGGGACATGGAATTTGAAATGGATAAAATTTCGGAACACGAAATTTTATTTATACTTAGGCATAATAATGAAACCTTAAAGAATTATCCATTTGAATTTGAACTAAGGTTGAGATATAAGATTTTTGGTGCAAGTTTGTGTTGTACCTATGAAGTAATTAATCCTGCCGAAAGGGAATTATTATTTTCCATAGGTGGGCATCCAGCTTTTGCTGCGCCATTGAATAAACAAGGGGCTTACGGCGACTATTTTTTACAGTTTAACGCAGATGATGCGCTAACTTTTCACGTAATAGAAGATAATTTAATTTCTAACAAAACAATTACATTAAACCTAGACAACAAAAGGCTTTACTTAAAACAGGAACTCTTTTACAATGATGCCTTGGTAATTAAAAACTTAAAAAGCAATAGTATTTCTTTAATGAATCAAAAGAACTACAACGGAATTAACTTCAAGTTCGAAAATTTCCCCTACTTCGGAATTTGGGCAGCTAAAGATGCAGATTTTGTATGTTTAGAACCCTGGTGTGGTATTGCCGATTCAGTAGATCATAACCAGCAATTAAAAGATAAAGAGGGGATAATTACACTTCCTCCTCATGGCGAATGGCAACGTATGTGGCAAGTCACTTGTTTTTAGATGATGGATTCAAGAAGAGATTTTATAAAAAAAGCTGGTTTATTATCTGGCGCTTTTGCTTTACCTAACGTAATTCCAATGTCGATTCAAAAGGCAATGGCCATTAGTGCCGATCCTGGAAGTACCTTTTACGATGCTGAACACATTGTTTTTTTGATGCAAGAAAATCGTTCTTTCGATCACATGTTTGGTGCCATGCGTGGTGTGAGGGGATTTAATGATCCACGTGCTAAAACATTACCCAACCAAAATAAAGTATGGTTACAAAGTGACGAAAAAGAAAATACGTATGCTCCATTTCATGTAGATATTAATAAAACTAAAATAACGTGGCAGGGAGGCTTGCCGCACTCGTGGTCTGATCAGGTTGCTGCCCGAAATAAGGGCAAACACGATAAATGGGTGCCTATAAAATCGGTAATGAGTTTAGGGTATTACAAGCGAGCGGATATTCCTTTTTATTATGCAATGGCTGATGCTTTTACCGTTTGTGATCACAACTTTTGCTCTTCTTTAACGGGAACAACGCCAAATCGGCTGTTTTTTTTTACGGGAACTGTTCGCCCTGATCAAAGTGCAAACTCAGTGCCCGTGGTTAATAATTCCCAAGCCGAGTCGCACGACAATGTATTTGTAGATTGGCAAACTTTTCCAGAAGTGTTGGAAGATAATGGTGTATCGTGGAAAGTTTATCAAAATGAATTATGGACCTCCAATTTACCAGAAGGAGAAATTGATGATTGGTTAGGTAACTATGGTGATAATCCTTTAGAATATGTAAAACGACACCAGGTTAAGTTATCAGCCTATTTCCGTAAAAACGGAGATCAAACCAGTCACCCAGCACTAAGCGCCCAACAGGTTTTAGCAAAATATACCCAACTTTCGCAACGAGAAAAGAATTTAATAGATAAGGCATTTTCAAGTAATATCGATAATCCCGACTATTTAAAACTTGCGCCATTTACGTTTACGAACGATGAAGGTAAACAGGAAACATTATCCATCCCTAAAGAAGATATTTTTGAAAGCTTTAGGAAGGATGTAGATAACGGAAAGCTGCCCACCGTTTCGTGGTTGGTAGCCCCACAGCGTTTTTCTGATCATACCAGTTCACCTTTATATGGCACTTGGTATGTTTCGGAAGCCATAGATATTTTAACCAAAAACCCAGAAGTGTGGAAGAAAACGATTTTTATCCTCACGTATGATGAAAATGATGGTTATTTTGATCATTTATCTCCTTTTGTGGCGCCAAAGCCAGATGATGCTTCAACTGGAAAAGTTAGTGAAGGTTTAGCTACTTGGGCAGATTATGAATTTAAAAAGGATAGTCCGATAGGTCTAGGCTACCGTGTACCTATGTTAATTGCATCGCCGTGGAGTAAGGGTGGCTATGTAAATTCACAAGTTTTTGATCATACATCTTCATTAATGTTCTTGGAAAATTTTTTGAGTAAGAAAACTGGGAAAAAAATAAAAAGTGAGCTGATTAGTCCGTGGCGCAGGGCAATTTGTGGCGATTTAACTTCTGCATTTAGACCTTATACTGGGGAAAATTTGAATGTTCCTGAGCTGTTAAAGAAAGGAAAAGTAATACAGGGTATTCAGAACGCTAAATCTAAACCAGCGCAGGTTGTTCCAAAACCTTTATCGCAAGAAGAAATAACGAAGATTAACTCTGATTTGCCTTCTGCGTATGCACCCAGGCAAGAAAAAGGTACGCGTTTAGCATGTGCATTACCTTATCAGTTGTGTGTTGATGGAAGGTTAATCAATGATAAAACGGCTTTAGAGCTAAGTTTTTCAACTCAAAAAATAGGTGCTCCTTTTAATGTATACACCAAAAGTGTATATCGAATGGAAGCCGGAAAAACATGGGCCTATGCCGTAAAGGCTGAAGATGAAATTGAAGATCAATGGGATATTTCGAAATTTAAGGACGAAGTTTATACCCTAAGTGTGGATGGACCAAATGGATTTTATAGAGGATTTAAGGGGACAAAAAACAACCCTGATTTAACTTTAGTTTGTGTTTACGAACAAGGTGGGGTACTTAAAAAGCCAACGGGGAATCTTCAGTTGATGATCGGTAATCAAGAAAACAAAACGTTAGAAATTCAAATTATTAGTGACCCCTATGAAATAAATAACAAGGCTATCAAAGTTGCTGCTAAAAGCCAAAAAATCGTTATTTTAAACTTAGAGAGAAGTAAAGGCTGGTACGATTTTAAAATTACAATTACTGGAAATACTGATTTTGAGCAACATTATGCAGGTCATGTTGAAACAGGTGCGGACTCTATAAGTGATCCGTTGATGGGAGGGGTACTTTAGGTTTACACCCTTACTAACCACAAAGACACCAAGGTCACGAAGAGTTTGTGTCCAATTTTGTGTGCTTTGTGACTTTGTGGTTTAAAAATATAAACTTTGTTTTTAGCTTTACACTATGAAATCTACGCTACGCCCTATTCAACAAACTGACAACCCCGCTTTAGGTAAGCTCATTAAAACCGTATTAGCCGAATTTAAAGCAAATAAGCCAGGTACTGCCTATTTTGACGAAAGTACAGATCATTTATCTGAAGTGTTCGAAAATCCTAAATCTGCCTATTGGGTAATTGAAGAGAATGAACAAATTATTGGCGGAGGAGGAATTTTTCCAACCGATGGATTACCCGATGGGACTTGCGAATTGGTAAAACTTTATTTGTATCCGGAAGCAAGAGGAAAGGGCTTAGGCAAAGCGCTAATGTACAAGTGCTTTGAAAAGGCTATGGCATTAGGTTACAAAAATATCTACCTCGAGTCGATGCCTGAACTAAATCAAGCCATAAGCATGTACGAAAAAATGGGCTTCGAACATCAGTGTGGCCCCTTAGGCAATTCAGGTCATTTTGGTTGCGATATCTGGATGGTGAAAAGGCTAATCTAACAACAAATCCTCATCCTCTTCTCCCAAGCTCAACTGTATATTATCGTTTCCAGAAATTCCTTCAATCGATCCACGGATGTGGGCGGCGTTTAACAATACTTTTTCCAATTGTTTTTCTCTGCTTTTCCACAAGCGCTCCATCGCATCGCGTTCACGCTGAATAGACAGTTTCATGCTCATAAAACCTTCACGAATGGCTTTCCATTGTTCAGAAAATTCATTTCCATTTAGGTAATCGTATAACATGTGCATTTTATCGCCTCTATTCTCTTGCGATTTGGTAGCACCAAATAATTTGACAATGCCGTCTCTTAAGATGTAAGAAACTGCTTTAACTTCGTCGAAAGAACAAACCCATACACCATCTTTTTCACCAAAGCAGTCCATACCTTTTGGGTAAGCTTGCGTTACAATTACAGCTACATCAACGCCCATGCTACGCATATCTTTCTTTAGCTTTTCTATCCACTCCATCGAAAAGTCTTTGGTACGTTTACTTTCGTAAATGATTTTGCCACATTCCTGACCAAATTGATTTCGTACAATGTGCACACAATCTGCCCCCCGCACTCCTTTCCCAACTTCTTCAATTACATCAAATGGAAAAGTATTGCGTAAAAGTTCTTCTAAAATTAATTCTTGCACTTCTCCTTGCAACTGCATAGAGCCTTGTTCGGCTTTACGCTTCATTTCTTCGGCCAGTTTCTTCTGGTCGTCTAGTTGTTTTTCTAATTCTTTAACTCGAAGTTGATGTTCTGTTTCTTTTAAACTATTTTTCTCTAACTCTTGTTTACGAACTTGCAAAATCACTTCTTCCCGTTGTTCTTGTAATTTGCGTTGGATGTTTAAATCGAGTTCTGCTTCGCGGGTTTTTATCTCTTGTTCTTTCTTTAAAAAATCGATTTCTTTACTCCTTGCTAGTTTTAATTTTTCTTCATTTTCTTTGTTGGCATCATCCAGCATTTTTAGCTTATTCTCAAAATCGGCACCAATGGTTTTTCGCAAATTTTCGCTCATTGATGCTTGAAGCGTAGTTTTTTCTTGCGCTAATTTTTGCTCAAATGCCAATTCTTGTTGTTTTTTTTTATGCTCAAATTCAGCTGCCTTTTTCTGAAACTCTTCCTCTTTTTGCTTGGTAAAAGAAACCATTTTCTCTCTCAAATCCTGTTTATATTCTTCGGCCATTACTTCTTCTATTTGAAAAGTATGGTTGCAATTAGGGCATTTTATTTCTGTAGACATACGTGGCGAATGGTTGCTTGATTTTTTTTGCGAACTCAAAAATACAGAAATTATGAATAGGTTTTCATACTTTTGGTGGTCAAGTTTAACCCCAATGCTCCAACAAATTTTTAGCACCTATAAAACTTCATTTTCTGGATTAAGCAGAGAAACGTGGCTCTTAAGCATTGTAATTCTGGTTAACCGATGTGGATATATGGCGGTTCCTTTTATGGGGCTTTATGTTACGCAATCACTTCATCGGCCCGCTTCAGATGCAGGTATTATTATTTCACTTTTTGGGTTGGGTTCTATTTTGGGGGCAGCTGCTGGAGGGAAACTAACCGATATGTTTGGTTTTAGGCCCGTTCAAATAATTTCGTCTTTAATTGGAGGTGCTTTTTTTTTAGGATTTTCTGCAGTTACCGACTTTAAGATATTATGCATATTGGCTTTGTTTATTAGTTTTTTTTATGATGCATTTCGACCAGCAAACTTTACTGCTATAGCGGCCTATGCCTCACCTGGTAAGGAAACGCGTTCCTATTCTTTAAATCGTTTGGCTACTAATACTGGATGGGCATTTGGCATAAGCATAGGAGGTATAATTGCTTCTTATAACTATCAACTTTTGTTTATTGTAGATGGGGTAGTAAGTATGATGGTAGGGATTGCAATTTTTATGTTTTTACCTGCAGTAAGAGGGTTTAGAAAGGCGGTTAAAGAAAAAATGGAAGGTATTGTAGTGCTTAAACCATGGCAAGATCCACTTTTCGTAAAGTTTCTACTGCTCACTACCGTTTTTGCCACGTGTTTCTTTTTAATGTTTAGGGTAGTGCCTGTTTTTTTTAAAGAAGTTTGGCATTTAAATGAAGCATTAATAGGTTTAATTCTGGGGGTTAATGGCGTAATAATTGCCTTATTTGAAATGGTAATGATCAGTAAGATCGAAAATAAAAAATCAGCTATGTTTTACATTATCCTAGGTGTTTTAGTTGTAGGGTTTTCTTTTGCTTGCCTAATGCTGCCTAAATTTTTGCCTGTAGTGGTGGCCTTAATTAGTGTGGTTTGTTTTACAATTGGCGAGATGCTCTCTATCCCGTTTATCAATACCATCGTAATTAAACGAAGTAATGAATTTAATCGTGGGCAATATGCTGCTGGCTATACTGTGGCATGGTCTGCTGCTCAGGTAATCGGCCCAACCTGTGGTTTTTATTTTGCCGAAAAATTTGGTTATAATCAGTTATGGATTGGGATTACGCTACTGCTGTTTCTTTGTGCTTATGGATACAGTTTAAATTTGCGTAAGTTTGCTTAAAAGGTTGAATTTATAGTTTAAAATAATTTTGAAAATTAAAACAATTACTCGAAATTTTTGTTTCATACGCATATGAAGAAAAGGATACACATTTTAGAAGATGATAAAGATATAGGCTATATCATCGAATTTTTATTGAAGGACGAGGGCTACGATTTACAGCTCTCTTCAACATTTAAAGAAATGAAAAGGAAGTTAAAGGATTCTATTCCCGATCTTTTTATTTTGGATGTGATGTTGCCAGATGGAAATGGAATTGAGATTTGTCATGACTTAAAAAATGATATGTTCACTAAACATATTCCAGTAATTGTTATGTCTGCTAACGTTAGAAGCAAACAGATGAGTGAGATGGCTGGTCCGGATGATTACATCAGTAAGCCTTTTGATTTAGATGATATAGAAAATAGGATAAAGAAACTTTTAGCCTAGACTACCAAAATTTTCTCTGTGAGAATTAACTTTATTATTGTCTAATAATTCTATTATAGTGTTCGAAAACTAATTTCATATGAACGTCAACTATTTTTTTAAAAAAACTGTCGTATTCTTTTTTCTTTGTGTATTACCATTTTTTTCCATTGCACAAAAGCCAAATTGGCAAAATTTAGATCTCAAAATAGACACTACTTTTGGGATAAGTACAGAAAAAGCCTATAAAGAGCTTTTAAAAGGTAAAAAATCGACCCCAGTTTTGGTTGCTGTTTTAGATGGTGGAATTGATTTAAACCATGAAGATTTAAAAAGGATAATTTGGTTTAACAAAAGGGAAATTGCTGGAAATGGTATCGACGATGACAAAAATGGTTATGTTGACGATATCAATGGATGGAATTTTTTAGGCGGTAAAACGGGTTCCATTGAATACGAAACCTTAGAATTAACCCGTTTGGTTCGTAGGGATCAAATTCGTTTCGCCTCAATTACAGCAGCAGCGGTTCAAGAAAAGGATAAGGCAGCTTTCGAAACATTTATTCAGAATAGAACAAAGCTTGAACAAGAATTAATTACAGCGAAAAGTAGTTATGCTGGTGTCTTAGGGTTTAAAAGTGCTTTAGATCCAGTGATAAAAAAAATAGGAAAAGAAAATCCAACACTTAAGGATTTAGAAGACTTTAAGCCACAAGGTGAAAGAGAAGTTGCCGTGAAGAATGCCTTGTTGGGTATCTTAAAAGAAAT
>JACMOW010000062.1 GCA_014377775.1 Pedobacter sp.
GCCAAAAAACGATTAGTATAAGCTAGCATAATTAAACTTATTGCAGGAAATAACAATGCGGGAGTATTTATGCTTAAATTCATTTTGGGATTTTATTTGTCCAAACATAATTAAAATTTTTACAAAAAATTATCTTTCGTTATCTCCCAAGTCCAAGGTTTTTTAAAAGTATTGAATGTTCTAACGTCTCTAAAATAGAGAATTTCTTCAGTTTGATTATTCCCAGCATTTCGATTAAAGATGTTGCCAATAACTAAGTGAACTTTTCTGTCAACGAAATTATATTTTTTTTCAGTCATTTCGCCAGAACCGCTATTGTAATAAATGTTATTGGCACGCACTAAGCTCCATTCCTTATCTCGATATTTAAACTCGTAATTTAGCTTCCATCTCCAATTGTTGCCTCCTTCAAAGGATAGCTTTAGGTTTTGATGTTCAATTTTAATTTTTTTGAACGGGTCTCCCATATTACCACCCTCTTTATCGCGTAAAATAAAGTTGTTATTCTGCAAGGCGAATACATAGTTACCAGCCTGTTTGTTTTTAAAATAAACGACCAATACCCGTGGTTTTTGAAATTCTTTAATTAACTCAGTGTCATTATCACCGTATGCCCTATTTTCGGTTATTGGCAAATGATATTCAACCACAAATGCTAAATCATCAGATGCATCATTATTTAAATCGCCATAAGCTGTATCAATAATTTTCCAATTTTGTGGAATTAAAGCTGCTATTTCGCTGCCCTGTTTAGTAAATTTCGGATAACTAAATGTTTGTGCCGAACAAATTTTTAAACCAAAGAAAAAACACAAAAAAAGGTATTTCATGATGGAATAACGTTTCAAAGGGGAGAATGTTGCTAAACTAAATACCAATACAGGTTTTAGTTTTAAGAATATTAGATTTAACTTGCTGCCATGGACATAGAATTCAACAAAAATGAGGATGTTAATAAGCAACTGGTTTACGAGTTAAATACGAGGTTGAAGAAAATATACCTAGGTGGAGGAGAGAAAAACGCAGCTAAACAAAAGGAAAAGGGTAAGTTACTAGCGAGAGAACGAATTGATTATCTTGTTGATGAGGGAAGAGAGTGGTTGGAAGTAGGTGCATTTGCAGCAGAAGATATGTATGCAGAACAAGGTGGTTGCCCTAGTGCAGGTGTAGTTTGTGGAATTGGTTATGTAAGTGGCAGACAATGTATGATCGTTGCCAATGATGCAACTGTTAAAGCGGGCGCTTGGTTTCCGATGACGGCAAAGAAAAATCTCCGTGCGCAAGAAATAGCAATGGAGAACAGACTGCCAGTAATTTATTTGGTAGATAGTGCTGGTGTGTATCTGCCTATGCAGGATGAAATTTTTCCGGATAAAGAACATTTTGGCCGGATGTTTAGAAATAATGCACTCATGTCTGCAGATGGTATTGTACAAATATCAGCAATAATGGGCTCTTGTGTGGCAGGTGGGGCTTATTTGCCCATTATGAGCGATGAAGCGATGATTGTAGAAGGTACAGGTTCTGTCTTCTTAGCAGGTTCTTACCTGGTAAAATCCGCCATAGGGGAAGATATTGATAATGAAACACTAGGGGGCGCAACCACACATTGCGAAATATCGGGAGTTACCGATTATAAGCATCCAAATGATAGGGCATGTTTAGATAGCATCAAAAAAATTATGAGCATGTTGGGTGCACCACAAAATGCGGGGTTCGACCGTATTAAGTCAGCCTTGCCCAAGAAAAATATGGAAGAATTATATGGAATACTCCCTAATAATAGGGAAAAACCGTATGAAATGCGAGACATTATTGAACGATTAGTTGATGATAGTGAGTTTGAAGAGTATAAAAAGCTTTACGGACAGAGCATCATTTGTGGTTTGGCTAGAATAGAAGGTTGGGCGGTAGGCATTGTAGCCAATCAACGTAAAGTAGTGAAATCTAAAAAGGGCGAAATGCAATTTGGAGGCGTAATTTATTCCGATAGTGCAGATAAAGCCAGCCGATTTATCATGAACTGTAATCAAAAGAAAATTCCATTGGTTTTTTTACAGGATGTAACTGGTTTTATGGTGGGCAGTCGTTCAGAACAAGGTGGGATTATTAAAGATGGCGCTAAAATGGTAAATGCTGTGGCCAATTCTGTAGTGCCAAAATTTACCATTATAATTGGTAATTCTTACGGTGCAGGTAATTATGCCATGTGTGGTAAGGCCTACGATCCGCGCTTAATTTATGCTTGGCCAAGTGCAAAAATCGCTGTAATGGGCGGCTCACAAGCTGCAAAAGTGCTTTTGCAAATACAAGAAGCATCATTAAAAGCGAAAGGCGAAACCATAACACCCGAAAAGGAAGCAGCACTGTTAAAAGAGATTACAGACAGATATAGTAGTCAAACAACCCCTTACTACGCCGCATCCAGACTATGGGTAGATGGGATTATAAATCCGACAGAAACACGTAAAGTAATTGCGATGGGCATTGAAGCAGCAAATCAATCGCCCATTAAAAGAGCATTTAATGTTGGTGTAATTCAAACTTAAGGGTTGTTGCTAATTGTAAATAGGGTACCTATATTGAAGATAAGAATGATTTTCAATTTTTGTTTTTTGAAACGATTATCATTAACTTGTTGAAAATATTACAACTGTACTTAATAAATTAGATACAAAAATGAAAACTTTACTTGTCACATTTTTTTCGTTTGGTTTTTATTTGATATCATTTGCTCAAGAAAAACCAGTATATTTTTTTGGGGATAAAATTATAAGCGATCCAAAATTGGCTACATTTTATGGGGTTTTTGGGAAATTGAGCGGTAGCAATACTTACGGATTGAATGTATATGATATTTATAATAACCTTGTTAAAAGTGGCACTTATATAGATGAAACATTAACGATTCCTCATGGAAAATTCTCATATTATTCATTTATCGACATTTTTAATGATCGCTACGGAACCGATTTCTTGATTAAAAAGACAGATCGTTTTCTTTCTGAACAAGGTAAATTTATTAATGGCAATAAAAATGGGATGTGGTTAACGTTTTATCCTGATGGGAAAGTTAGGAGTATTATAAATTATAAAAATGGTTTTAAACACGGTGAGTCCAAACTTTTAGATAAGGATGGCAATACCATGATTGTTGGTATTTACAAGTTAGATGTAAAGGACAGCTTGTGGAATTATTATCAAGAGGGTAGGATTGAAACCTATGTAAATGGAGCATTTCAGCATAAAAAATACAATTAGAAATGGTTAGCTATCATTTATTTGTCAAGTCTATTTTAATGGCCGCATTTTTTTTCATTTTTGGTTTAAAAAGTTATGCGCAGCTAAAACCGGTTTATTTTAATGGAGATGTTATTGTAAAGGATTCTACCCAAGCCAATTATTATGGTGTTTTTGGAAAATTGAGTAGTGAGAATCTTTATGTTTTAAAAGTATATGATCTAGATAATAACTTAAAAACTACAGGTTATTATAAAGATGAAGATTTAAAAATTCCACATGGTGCTTTTGTTTACTATGAGAATGTGAATTTTTTTAACCGCGTAAATGCTACCAATTTTATTTTAAAAGGCAAAGAAAGATTTGTTTCTGGTAGAGGTATTTTCGTAGATGGCCTTCAGACAGGAAGATGGATCAGTTTTTTTCCAGACGGTAGGATTATGAATGTAACTACCTATCTAAATGGTGTAAAACATGGGTTTTACGGTGCTTACAATGAAAGGGGTAAGGTTATTGTTTCTGGGATTTTTAACGGAGGAGAGGAGGATGGACAATGGTTACGCAATGGCGGCAAAATAAAAGAAACATTTGTGAACGGTGTAAAGCAAACAATTGATGCGCAAGCTATGGCTACTATTCATAAGAAAGCCATAGTTGTAGACACACACGGTGATATTTTATTTAATCAGATTAAATCTGGTATTGATATTGGTAAACTTCAAACTTCGGGTAATTTTGATTTACCTAGGGCAAAAGTAGGCGGACTAGATGTACAAATTTTTTCGATATGGTGTGATGAAACTGGAGGCTATGCACTAGCAAACCGCGAAATTGATTCTTTATATAGCTTGATTAAACGTTACCCCAAACAAATTGCCTTAGTTCGAAATTATGTGCAGCTGATGCAAGCTGTTAAAGATAATAAGCTAGCCGCAATGATTGGCGTAGAAGGGGGCCACATGATTGAAAATAGCCTCGATAATCTTGATGAATTGGCAAAAAGAGGGATGAGTTACCTTACTTTAACTTGGAACAATAGTACGACTTGGGCAAGTTCAGCAGCTGAAGAAACCTCAGGTAAAGTAAAGCCAGAAAACGCCGGTTTGAACGATTTTGGGAAAAAAGTGGTTACCCGTTTAAATAAATTGGGGATTTTGGTCGATTTATCACACGTGGGCGAACGCACGTTTTATGACGCATTGAAAGTAACTACAAAACCTGTACTGGTGTCACATAGTTGCGTATATGCATTAAACCCAGTTCCCAGAAATTTAAAAGACGAACAAATTAAAGCGGTAGGTAAAAATGGTGGAGTGATTTCGCTAAATTTTTATAATGGATTTCTAGATTCGACTTATAAAACAAAGCAAAAAATGTTTCTTGCTAAGTATGATGCTGAGTTAAATAAATTAACTCAGAAATTTAGTAGAAGTGATGCCATAGATACACTCATTTCGCTGCATCAGGTAGAAGCTGATGCGATAAGGACACCAATATCAGTTATTATCGATCATGTGGATTACATTGTGAAGCTGATTGGAGTTAATCATGTTGGCTTTGGAGCTGATTTTGATGGTGCTGAATCTTTTCCAGCTGGGATAAATGGGGTAGCAGATTATCCCAAACTTACCGCTGCTTTGCTGAATAGAGGTTATATGCCGGCTGATGTTGAAAAAATACTTGGCGGCAATTTTTTGCGAGTGCTTAAGGCTCAAAACTAATTATCTTCGAAGTCACATCTTTTAAGCCAAGCACTTTGGCCTTTACAAGTTAAAGCTTAAATTTGTATATTAATTATAAAAATAATGTCGAACGAACAAGAAATAGAACACGTTGAGTGCTTGATTATAGGGTCTGGCCCTGCAGGCTATACTGCAGCCATTTATGCGGCTCGTGCTGATTTAAAACCGGTGATGTACACAGGTATGGAAATGGGTGGACAATTGACCCAAACTACGGATGTTGATAATTTTCCTGGTTACCCTAATGGTATTATGGGGCCAGAAATGATGGAAGATTTTAGAAAACAAGCAGAACGTTTTGGCACACAAATTCGTTTTGGTTATGTGAGTTCTGTAGATTTCTCCTCTTTACCGCATAAGGTTGTGGTGGATGAAAGTAAAACGATTACTGCAGATACCGTAATTATTGCCACTGGCGCAACAGCGAAATGGTTAGGTTTACCAAGTGAACAACAATATAATGGCTTTGGCGTTTCGGCATGTGCGGTATGCGATGGTTTCTTTTTTAAAGGTCAAGATGTAGCTATTGTAGGTGCTGGAGATACGGCTGCAGAAGAAGCAACCTATTTAGCTAAACTTTGTAAAAAAGTATACATGTTGGTGCGTAGAGACGAGTTTAGGGCGAGTAAAGCAATGGTTCATCGCGTATTAAATACACCGAATATTGAAGTTATCTACAATTCTGAAGCTATTGAAGTGTTAGGTAATGGAAAAAATGTAACCGGTTTAAAAGTGATGAACAATAAAACCAATACAGAATCTACGTTAGATGTGGAAGGGTTTTTTGTTGCCATTGGTCATAAACCAAATACCGATATTTTTAAAGGTTCGTTAACAATGGACGAAACGGGTTATTTGAAAACGATGCCAGGTACATCCAAAACAAATATTGAAGGTGTATTTGCTTGTGGTGATGTACAAGATCATTATTATCGTCAGGCTGTTACTGCTGCGGGATCGGGTTGTATGGCAGCTTTAGACGCCGAACGTTACTTGGCTGCCAAAGGAGATACGCCGAATGTTTTAGCTTCAACTTACGATTAATGAATTCGTTTTTTAGTTGTCGTGCTTTCACTTCGCTTTAAAATTTTAGCTTCCTGATGATTTCAGGAGGCTTTTTTGTTTTTAGTAACCCATTTCAATAATCCATTATCAATCTTCCCATAATGGCTTTAACCCTTTAACCTTTAATTTTTTTTCCTATCTTGCATTAAGAAAAATTTATTTTAAAAAATGAAAAAGTCGTTAATAATCCTAGCCTCTTTAGCTTTTACACTAAATGTTTTTGCACAAAATGACGTAAATATGGGCATCATTCCTGCTCCGTTAAGTGTGGTTAAAAAACAGGGGAGTTTTGTATTGGATAAAACAGTTGTTTTAATAAGTAATGATATAGAAAATGCAAAAACTGCCGATCTTTTAAATGCATTTATAGTGAGTAAAGGTGGTTTTGCACTCAGAGAGGCTAAATTAGCAGTTGCCGGGCAAAAAGCAGTTATATTAACATCAAAGGGTGCCGAATTACTATCAAAGGAGGGGTATAACATTCATATTTCGCCAAATCAAATCAAATTAAATGGTGCAGGTGCGGGCTTATTTTATGCAGTACAATCCTTAATGCAGATGATGCCAGAAAAGAAGAAAGATAAAATTACCTTGTCAGCGGTAATTATTAATGATGAGCCACGTTTCAAATATCGTGGAACACATTTAGACGTTGCTAGACACTTTTTCCCCATCTCTTTTGTGAAAAAATATATCGACCTTTTGGCTACTTATAAAATGAATAATTTTCATTGGCATTTAACTGACGATCAAGGTTGGAGAATTGAGATTAAGAAATATCCTAAATTAACCAGTGTTGGAGGAAGTAGAAACGGTACTATTATAGGTAATTATCCTGGTACGGGAGGTACAGATAACGAAACTTACAAAGGCTATTACACCCAAGAAGAGATCAAACAAGTGGTTGCCTATGCGGCAACTAAATATATTAATGTGATACCAGAAATCGAGATGCCTGGTCATGCCTCAGCAGCTATAGCAGCTTATCCAGATTTAAGTTGCTTCCCAGATAGAGATACGTTTATCAATGAAAAGACACCTTGGTCGGGTAGTAGAAAAGGAAAACAAGTACAACAAACTTGGGGAGTGTTCGACGATGTTTTTACGCCTACAGAAAATACTTTCAAATTTTTGGAGGACGTGATTGACGAAGTTATTGGATTATTTCCATCGAAATACATCCACATCGGTGGGGATGAATGCCCAAAGGAATATTGGAAGCAATCGTCATTTTGTCAGCAATTTATTAAAGATAATAACCTTAAAGATGAGCATGGTTTGCAGAGTTATTTTATTCAACGAATGGAAAAATACATAAACAGCAAGGGCAGATCAATTATTGGCTGGGATGAGATTTTAGAAGGTGGTTTAGCACCAAATGCCACTGTGATGAGCTGGAGAGGAGAGAAAGGTGGGATAGATGCTGCACAGCAAAATCATGATGTAATTATGACTCCAGGTTCTGCAGGTCTATATTTCGATCATAAGCAATCTGCCTCTCCTGACGAGCCGCTTACCATTGGTGGTTTATCTTCATATGCTAAAGTTTATGCATACGATCCTATTCCGAAGGAATTAACAGTAGCCCAACAAAAATATATATTAGGAGTGCAAGCAAATATTTGGACGGAATACATAGAAAGCCCTTCAAAGGTTGAATTTATGTTGTTGCCAAGGTTATTTTCATTAGCCGAAATTGCTTGGAGTAAACCATCTAATAAAGATTTTAAGAATTTTTCTGAGGAAAGAGTTCCTGTTCATTTGGCGCGTTTAGATAAAACAAATACCAATTATTGGGTGCCAACCCCTATCGGTATGCCAGATAAATCACAAGATGGTGAACGTTTTAAGATTGAGTTGAAAGCACCTGTAGTAGGGGCTAAAATTTTCTATACCTTAGATAATTACCGTCCATCAGAAAATGCAACACGGTATGTTTCTCCAATTACACTAATTGTGCCACAAGGACAAATGAAAATTCTTAAAACGATTGTAATTACACCAAGTGGAAGAAGAAGTGTAGTGGTTGAAACGATTTTAAATAATGGAGCAGTTCTAATTAAAACTAAATAAAGGCATATAAATGAAACTTACAAAGGCGATAAAAATTGGATTTTTTGGGTTAGGGATGTTAGTTCTCGTTGCCTGTACAAGCGACAATACAACTAAAGTTCCGAAAGTAGAAGAGGTGAAAACTAAATCTGTAAATCCATTTTCATTTTATAAAAGCATAGAAATTAAGCCGGGCTTTCATTTTGAAGTATTAAGCTGGGGTAAAGGCGTTGATACTTTGGGTGGATATTTATTGTTAATGTCTGATTCGATAAAAAATAATTATAAATCTATCGCTGTTGAACGTAAAGGAATAATTATTGACGCTTGGAATATGGATTTAGACAATGATGGAAATCCAGAATTATACATTCAATATGTAGTACGGAAAAATGTTAACGACATTAATGTATACGAGTTTAACAATAATAATTTTGATAAAATTAGCTTTCCGGGCTTAAATAGTAACCTTAAGAAAGGCTATCAAGGAAATGATAAGTTTTTTGTGAAGGATGGAGATTTATTTAGGTCGGTGCCGGTGTTAATAACAGATAGTGGTAAAACTGCAACGTTGGTTAAAACCTTGGCTTACCGCTTAAGTGGAAATAGTTTTTCTACAAAGGAGGTAAAGCCATAACTATTTTATATATTTCTTCAATTCTGTTTCAATTAACCGATTCCAACGTTCTTGATTAGGGTCGTCTGATCCATGTTTAGTTTCTTCATCGTATCGCTTTTGCATGTCGCGATAATAGGCGCTTACTTTATTTGCGTTTTCTTGGATATACTTTTTGTAGTTTTTAACTGAATATCGCTGAAAACGGATTTTTTGTTCGCCATCTTTTAAGAGTAAAAAATTAATATTCACATGACCTTGTTCGTGGTTAAGTAATTTTCTTTTACTTTCAGCGCCTTTAAGCTGATTTAACTTTACCCACGATTGATCAGGATCTACTCCACCAGAAAATTTAAAATTAATATGCAGATCATTGCCCATTACCGAGGCGTTGTAACTATAATGCCATCGAGTAGCAGTTAAGGCATAAAATGAAGAGTGTTCATCAGGCTCTGCTAAAAAATGAGTGCGCCAATTAATTTGTGTTGGAAAAACAGTGGGTTCTTGGGTGTTGAAAGCGGAAAATAGAAGGATGCTCAGTATGCCAAAACCGATCGATAAATTTTTAAGACTTCTCGTCATGCGTTTAATCTAACCAAAGCCATGCCAATAAATTATTGCTGTTCTTTGAATTGAGCGCTAATGCGTTCAAATTTTTCAATTAATAATGCAATTCTCTCTTTATCTCTTTTAATTACCGCTTTCCGTACTAGTGTTGAACAGAAGATCATCCAGCCAAAGCTTCCGCCAATAAAAGCAACTTGAACCCAAAGACTTAAGTGAGCCAGTAATTCGAAAAAGTACAAAACCATCCCCAAGGATAAGGCAATGGCATAAAACCAGTATAATTTATTATAGAGGGTATGGCGATTTAATTGATATAATTTTAAATGGCTAATAAATTCGTTAGGGTTAACTGTAAAATCACTTTTTGCGATAATGCGGTAATTGTTATATAAAATTAGGGTATATACCGCAATAGCCATAACAATAATGGTAATTCCAGCATGAGTTGTCCATGATTCGAAGTTGAACAGCCATAAACAGGCTACTGCAACGAAAGAAAGCCCCATGCCAACAATATTTAATATCGATTTGATACGCATGTTATTCACATCCTTTTTTGCTTGCTTAAGCATCTCATCGGAGGATATTTTTACATCAACCGTATGCGCAGCCCAAAGGGCCTCTATATGATTAAATTCTTGCATGTTGATTGTATAGTTCGGTTAGTTTTTGTTTAATACGATGAATTTTCACCCTTAAATTTCCTTCACTAATTCCAGATATATCTGCAATTTCATTATAGGGCAACTCATCAAGTACCATGGTAATAATTAAGCGATCATTTTCTTCAAGTTTAGAAATGGATGTATATAAGAGTGCAACTTGCTCATTTTTTTCAGAGAATTCTTCAATTTTATTTTCTATAATATTCTCGGTTAATTCATCTTTTGCCTGCCTTTTCTCTGAGCGTAAATAAGTTAAGCAAGTGTTAACCGCAATTCGATAAATCCAAGTAGAAATGAGCGATTTATTTCTAAATTTTTCTAGATTTTGCCAAACTTTTAAAAAAGTTTCTTGTAAAAGGTCGTTAGCCGAATCTTTATCCCCAGTATAACCATAACATAGGTGAAAAATCTTTTTAGAATTTTTATCAAATATTTCCTTAAATAAAACGTCTTTTTGATTCACTTATTCGCTTTTAGATAAATTTTAGATGTATAGCTCTACCTTTTGTTACAGCAAAGTATGTAAAATTCTAATGCTTTATCAACAATGTTTATAGAATAATTTAATTATTGTAGTTTTACAGTATATATCAAACTTAAACTGCAGAAATGTCAAATAAGAACAGACTTACACTTTTTATTTTTATTGCGTTGATCATTGGTGTTGGCGTAGGATATTATTTAAATATCAATACGTTCAATAAAAACAACGAATCTATTGCTTTGGCAGAGGCTCAGGTAAAAAAGATTGAACTCCAAATGAGTAATTTGGGCGATACTACAGTGGCCGCATATGCTACTTTAAAAGCTGAAAAGGTAGCCCAGGTTACTATCCGTAGGGATAATGAGAAAGCAAGAGAGAAGAAATTAGAGCCTTTTACCTTATTAAGTGATATTTTTCTTCGTTTAATTAAAATGATTGTTGCTCCTTTGGTATTTACCACATTGGTAGTTGGTGTTGCAAAAGTTGGCGATATTAAAGCTGTAGGTCGCATCGGCGGAAAAACAATGCTGTGGTTTATTAGTGCCTCATTAATGTCGTTACTATTAGGGATGTTAATGGTAAATTTATTTAAACCGGGTGAGGCCATGAATTTGCCTTTGCCGAGTAGTTATACCGATACTGGTATTAAAGCGACTGCACTTTCTGTAAAAGATTTTATATCTCATATTGTGCCAAAAAGTTTTGCAGAAGCCATGGCAACGAACGAAATTTTGCAAATTGTAGTGTTCTCATTATTTTTTGGTGTAGCAACTGCTGCTATTGGCGAAAAGGGAAAAGTAGTGATCGAGTTTTTTGACTCGGTGGCGCATATTATTTTAAAAGTAACAGGTTATGTAATGAATTTTGCACCTTTTGCAGTGTTTGGCGCAATGGCTGCCATTGTAGCCAAGCAGGGAATTAGTGTATTATCTACCTATGCCTTATTTATTGGTGAGTTTTATTCAAGTATGCTTATTCTTTGGATTTTGTTGATTTTTATTGGGTATACGATCTTGAAAAAGAGAGTATTTAATTTGATGAATAGGATGAAGGAGCCAATAATGTTAGCTTTTAGTACAGCAAGTAGCGAAGCAGCATATCCACGAACTATGCTGCAATTA
>JACMOW010000063.1 GCA_014377775.1 Pedobacter sp.
CTCTATTGTTAAACGTTGATCCCTTATCGCCATACGAACCATTTTCACGGCTCTTTTACTATTCTCAGAAAGCTCTAAAATATCATTTCCAGCAATAATCCCCATCACATCCGCTTCACCATCTTTAAAGTATTTTACTACACCCTTCATGCCCATGGCATCAGAAATAATGATGCCTTTAAAATTTTGTTGCTCTTTTAAAATCCCCGTTACAATAGGTTTCGATAATGTAGATGGCATATTTGGCGTCGCATCTAGTGCAGGAATATTCATATGTGCAATCATTACCCCTGCAGCGCCTTGTTTAATCAATTCTTTAAAAGGATACATCTCCAAACTATCTAAACGTTCTTTGGTAAATTTAAGTTGGGGCAAATCGTAATGCGAATCTACGTCAGTATCGCCATGTCCGGGATAATGTTTAATACTTACCAATAAACCACCATCTTGCATCCCCTTTAAATAAGCACCCGCCTTTTCGGTTACGTTATATTTATTTTCCCCAAAAGAGCGATAATTAATTACAGGATTTTTCGCATTATTATTCACATCTACATCGGGCGCCAAATTCATGTGCATTCCAATACGTTTAAAATCTTTTGCTACTTCCAATCCCATTTTATAAATCAGTTCTTTGTTTTGAACAGCCCCTAAAGCCATCTGATAAGGATAGGCAATTGTGCTATCCAATCGCATTCCTAAACCCCATTCTCCATCTGAAGCAATAAGGAGCGGAACACGTGCTACTTTCTGATATTGATTGGTTAACATGGCTTGTCTGCTTGGCCCTCCTTGAAAGAATACCAATCCACCTACCTTTTCCTTCTTAATTACTTTTGCAATCGAATCGGTAAATTCCTTGCTCTTATTAGAATAAGCCGCTACAAAAAACATTTGTGCAATTCTTTGCTTTTTACTTAATTTTTTAAAAACCGAATCAACCCATTTAGGTTGCTGCTTCAACATTTCGATATAAGAGGATTGCTGTGCACTTGCGGTTAATAAAATTAACAAACAAGCTATAGTTGTATATATTTTCTTCACTAGGATAAGTTTTATTCGCCTCAATATTAATTAAATTTTGGCATTCTTTTCTGATTAGTCCGCTTATTGTATTAAATTTAATACACTTTTTCCAATCATGCCTACCCTAACGCTTCTTCTAAAAGAAATTTCTAAAACACTAATAAAAGCTTCATTTTCAGTTAAAAACCTATATAAATTTATTTTTTAACAGTTACAAAACCAGCCTTGGCACATTTATTCGATGTTATAGAGAAATTAATAATTGAAAAATCATGAAAAAAATATTTATTCTAGCAATTGCCCTGTTAAGTTCAGCAGGAATTGCAAATGCACAATCAACAGCCAAGCCAATTAAATTTGGTGTTAAAGCTGGTGCTAACTTTTCCAATATCATTAAAGGCAATGGAAACAATAGCTTTAAAACAGATTATTTAGTGGGTTACCATGCTGGTATTACTTTAGATATTAAATTATTAGACAATCTTGCTTTTACGCCAGAGGCATTATATTCAACTAAAGGATATAAATCTACTTCTTCAGTTGGCCAGTTTACCCAAACTACTCACTTTATTGATATTCCAATTTTAGCGAGTATTAAATTGGGCGGTGGACTTAACTTAGTTGCGGGACCGCAAGTTTCATTTTTAATGTCGACTAAAAACACTTTCGAAACAGGTTTTGGTACAGCTGAACAGAAAATTGTGGAAGACGATTCAGATCGTTTTAGAAAAAGTTTAGTAGGTGGTGTAATTGGCTTCAGATATGATTTTAGCAATAAAATTGGCTTAAATGGCCGTTATGCGCTAGATTTTCAAAAAAACAATGAAAATGGAAGCTCACAAACACCAGAATATAAAAATCAAGTGTTTCAAGTTGGTTTAGGTTTAAAATTCTAGACCTGGAAATAAACTTTATAAAAGTACCCTCCCACACCGAAATGTGGCGAGGGTTTTTTATTGGAAAAGACAATAAGACACAAAGCTAGCAGTATGGAATTAGTATGCTCAAAGTATGGCGGAGGTATAGAAATAGGATGGGAAGCCTATAGTAAGTGTATAGCAATTACGGACTTGACACGGAGTTAACACGGACTTGAGTTGGAGTTGATATGAAGTTGAAAAGTGAAATTGTGATGAAAAGCTAAATTATTAGATGGGATTTTAAGTAGCTTATACCAAACAGAATCTTGATTTATCTAATATACAACGTTTATTGCAAAAATGCAAATCACCAAACTCAATAGTTAAATGATCGCAAATACATTAAGGTTTAGCTTTTGCAAATTCCTGATAGCTTTTTTTAATATAAATCGTAAGTTCATACCCTGTCATTTTCTTTAATGTTAAAGCACTGGGGCGATAACGATTCATAAAGGTTAAGAGTTGTTCGCCGCCTAAACCAGTAAGTGATTTTATTTTATCTTTCGAAAAAACATAATCCATATAATACAATTCTTCATCACGGAGTAACGTTTGTTTTAATCTGGTGGTTTGCACTTGTTTTTTGCTAAAAAGGTTAATTATTTGTAACACACTTAAGCTTACTATTGATGCCGTAGAACGCGGATTAGTGACGCCAAACGGGGAATCGTAATTGATGTCTTTTTCAATGAACATGTCTGAAATATTTGGACCTTTGTAAGTAAAAGCGTTTGCATACTCCTTCCTAATTGCTAAAGAGTCGAATTTATGATTTCGCTTCGTTTTAACTTCAACTTCCATTAAAACAATAGCATTCTGTTTAAGATAAATTTGAAGCGTATCAGATAGCTTATGAATGTTGAGTTCAATGGTTTCGTATCCCATTATTCGAACAGCAAGTATAGTTCCTACCTTTACGACCCCAAGCGTAAACTTACCTTCATTATTTGTTAAAGTCGTTTCCTTAGCAGTAATAATCTTCACATTGGCAATCGGCAACCTGCTATTCAAATCCTTTACCACTCCTTTTACTTCTTGCGCAAAACTAGAGATCGGCAAACTACCAATCAAAATGAAGATAAATTTTAGGCATTTAAACATAATCCTAAATTAACACTTAACTACTTGGAAATTAAAATTTTAACAGAGATTAACAATTAAAGAAAGTCCAACAAATTATTATATTCCTATATTCTGACAGAATATTAAGGCAGAAGCTTTTGGTTTTTTTCTTTTCCCATCTCAATAGTTTCGCTAATCTTCCTGCTGATCATTTCATGTCAAATATTCGATTGCATCTAAATGCGTTCGCTACGCTACCACGTCATTTTTTATTTCCCTTTTGGCTTTGGCTACAGTAAACAAAAAATGCCACCTTGTTGGCAGCATTTTGATGGCGGAGAAAGAGGGATTCGAACCCTCGGTACAGTTGCCCGCACACCAGCTTTCCAAGCTGGCTCATTCGACCACTCTGACATCTC
This sequence comes from Pedobacter sp., assembly GCA_014377775.1. Lineage (GTDB taxonomy): Bacteria > Bacteroidota > Bacteroidia > Sphingobacteriales > Sphingobacteriaceae > Pedobacter. Next base: position 3,428 of record JACMOW010000063.1, read on the forward strand.
TCCAAAATTAAAACCCTTTTAATCAATAACTGTAATCTTAAGCATATTGGTTTTGCCTTTGATTTCCATTGGAATAGCAGCAGTATTGATCAATACATCACCTTTTTTAATTAGTTTCTTCTTCTTTAAGAATTCATTAACCTCAATAATGGTACTATCTGTGCTCTCAAATTTGTCATAATAAAAACCTCTTACCCCCCAAACTAAACTTAACGTGTTTAATAAGGTTTCGTTACTCGTAAAAATAAATATGGGCGATTTAGGACGGTGAGCAGAAATTTCAAATGCCGTATAACCACTCAATGTCATGGATACAATACCTACCGCATTGGTTTGCTTAGAAAGCGAACAAGCCGAGTCGCAAACGGCATCACTTAAAAAACTATCCGACTTTGGTTTCAAAAACTTCTCAGCGTGAAAAGGATAGCTATTCTCTTCAATATTGCAGATAATTTTTTGCATTGTTTCAATTACAATCAAGGGAAATTCGCCAACTGACGTTTCGCCACTTAGCATTACTGCGTCAGCTCCATCTAATACTGAGTTGGCTACATCGTTTACCTCTGCACGCGTAGGCCGAGGTGTAGTAATCATACTCTCGAGCATTTGTGTAGCAATAATTACTGGCTTAGAAGCTGCGCGACATTTCTGTACAATCATCTTCTGTAACAACGGAACTTCTTCCATCGGCATTTCAACGCCAAGATCGCCACGGGCTACCATAATGGCATCAGAAACGGCAATAATCTCGTCGATATTAGCAATTGCTTCAGGCTTCTCAATTTTAGCTACTACCCTTGCCGATTTGCCTCTTGCTTTAATAATGTCTTTTAGCTCAATAATATCTTCTGCATTACGAACAAAAGATAGCCCAATCCATTCTACATCATTTTGAAGTACAAATTCAAGATTTTTACGGTCCTCTACCGTTAAAGAAGGGATAGATACTTTAGTATTGGGTAGATTTACCCCTTTTCTTGACGTTAAAATGCCACCATGAACAATTTCACAAACAACTTCATCTTTATAATTGGTTTCAATTACCCTCATTTGAAGCTTTCCATCATCCAAAAGAATAATTTCTCCCGCCTTTACGTCTTGTGGAAAATTTTTGTAGGTAATATAAATTCGCTCTTCATTACCAATGCATTCTTTAGTAGTAATTACAGTGCGGCTGCCGTTAACTAAATGAATTCCACCATCTTTTACCGTACCAATTCTAATTTTTGGACCCTGTAAATCGGCTAAAATGCCTACATTATATTTGTATTTTTTGTTAATGCTTCTAATCGTATCTAAAACTTCTTGGTGATCGGCTTGCGATCCATGAGAAAAATTAAGCCTACAAACATCCAAACCTGCATTAAACATACTGTATAAAACTTCTGGCTTAGCTGATGCCGGGCCCAAAGTAGCCACGATTTTTGTTCTTGAATGAAATGGTTTCATTGATTAAATATTTTATTACGATAAATAAAAGCATGAATTAAACATAAAACGAGCTTGTTTTATCTGTTATTTTAAAATTTTATTGGTTTGATTAAGATTCAAATATAGTGTATTTAATACACGAACAATATAAAATTTACATTACTAAATTTTCTTTTGACTTTAATTTTAGGGGATTAATTTGTGCAGCTACCTGTATATCAGGCAGTTTGTTTAATCGATTAAGTATAAAATCAAGCTCATCCCTCCCTATAAATTGTTGAATGATGACGAAAAAATCTACCTTATTCATTTCAGGAATTAAAAACCCCTCGCTATTTCGATTGTTCACTAAATAATAATCTATTTCACCTTCATCAACAAAAAAATGATACCTCGAGAATGCCAATGGAGCCTCATCCACATTATAATAAACCTCGTGATCATCAATCTTTTCTAAATCAAATTCTAAATTTTTATTTATTTTGTGGCAAAGCGTATAATCTTTCAATGGAGCCGTGATCGCTATTAAAACAAAATCAAGGTCTAAAGAGAGTTTTAAATAAGTTTTGTTCAAAACTAAAATTTTAAAATAAAAGATGAAATACAAAATTATAAAACTAATTTTACATTAAGTTTGAAATAAAAACATTAAAATTGATTGAGAAATAAAAACATTTGAAATTCATATAATTTTATTTTTCTTTGCACAGAATTATTTAACCATTAAATTATAAAATTATGTCTGATATTGCTTCAAGAGTTAAGGCTATTATCGTAGAAAAACTAGGTGTTGATGAAAGCGAAGTTACGCCAGAAGCGTCTTTCACGAATGACTTAGGTGCGGATTCTTTGGATACTGTAGAGTTGATTATGGAATTTGAAAAAGAATTCAATGTGGCAATTCCTGATGATCAGGCTGAAACCATTGGTACTGTTGGTCAAGCAGTTGCTTATTTAGAAAAAAACGTTAAGTAAAAATACGCTTCCGTACAATACGTATAAATGGAATTGAAAAGAGTAGTAGTTACGGGTTTGGGTGCACTCACTCCAATTGGAAATACAACCCAAGAGTTTTGGGATGGTTTGATTAATGGAGTGAGTGGCGCTGGGCCAATTACAGGGTTTAATACAGAAAAATTTAAAACGAAATTTGCTTGCGAGCTAAAAGGTTTTAATGCAGAAGATCATTTAGACAAAAAAGAAGCACGCAAATTAGATCCATTTGTTCAATATGCGCTAGTTGCAACTGCTGAAGCAGTAAAAGACGGTGGTTATGACTGGGAAAAAATCGACACCAACCGCGTAGGCGTAATCTGGGGATCTGGAATTGGTGGTTTTAAAACGTTTCAAGAAGAAATGAAAAATTTCTTCTTGGGTGATGGTACTCCCCGTATCAACCCATTTTTTATCCCCAAAGTAATTATCGATATTGTTCCGGGCCATATTTCAATAAAGTATGGCTTAAGAGGCCCCAATTTCGCAACTGTTTCTGCTTGTGCCTCATCTACCAACGCCATGATTGATGCTTTCAACTATATTCGTTTGGATATAGCAGACATTATCATAAGCGGAGGTTCTGAAGCCATCATTAATGAAGCCGGTATTGGCGGCTTTAACGCGATGCATGCGCTTTCTACACGAAATGATGATCCAAAAACAGCTTCTCGTCCTTTTGATAAAGATCGAGAAGGGTTTGTAGCTGGTGAAGGTGCCGGCACAATCATTTTAGAAGAGTTAGAACATGCAAAAGCGCGTGGCGCTAAAATTTATGCAGAAATTGTTGGGGGCGGCATGAGTGCCGATGCCAATCACATTACCGCACCACATCCACAAGGATTGGGCGCAAGGTTAGTAATGACCAATGCATTAAGAGATGCTAAAATGACCACAGCTGATATTGATTATATCAATGTTCACGGTACTTCTACCCCACTTGGCGACGTAAGCGAAAGCAGGGCTATTGTTGATTTGTTTGGAGAAGATGCTTACAAATTGAATATTAGTTCTACCAAATCAATGACAGGCCATTTATTAGGTGCAGCAGGCGCTATCGAAGCTATTGCAACCATTCTCGCCGTAAAACACGATATTGTTCCACCTACCATCAATCATTTTAATGATGATCCAGAATTTGATCCTAAATTAAACTTCACATTTAACAAAGCTCAAAAGCGCCTTATCCGTGCTGCTCAAAGCAATACATTTGGCTTTGGTGGACATAATGCTTCTGTTATTTTCAAAAAATACGAGGAGTAATATTAATGTCAAATCCCATTGTATAATTTATATAAGCTTTACCTATCGAGCGACAAAGCGTTCATAAAAAAAATAAAAAACATCTTAGGTTTTGTGCCTGGGAATGTGACTTTGTACAAAATGGCATTTAGGCACCGCTCTGCAGCAATGGTATTAAAAAATGGAAGTCGTAGTAGTAATGAGCGGCTCGAATTTCTAGGGGATGCGATTTTAGGATCAGTTATAGCCGAACTACTCTTTAAAAGTTATCCCTATAAAGAGGAGGGATTTTTAACCGAAATGCGTTCTAAAATTGTAAATAGAGCCAATTTAAATCAGCTTGCTCGTAAAATGGGCTTCGAATTACTTATTGTTTTTGATCAAAAAACAGTAAATGTGCAAACAAAGCATCACTCGATGCTCGGCGATGCTTTTGAAGCGCTAATCGGCGCAGTATACCTGGACAAAGGCTATGATTTTACCAGTAATTTTTTGCTCAAAAGAATTGTTAAGCCCTATATCGATGTGCATACATTGGAAATGACCGAAACAAATTTCAAGAGTAAATTAATTGAATGGTGCCAAAGACACGGCAAAGATATTTCTTTCGATATGGCCGAAAATGGCGAAGGTGAAAGCGCTAAATTATTTACCATTCACGCTGTTGTTGATGGTGAAAATCATGGTATTGGTCGCGATTATAACAAGAAAAACGCAGAGAAGTTAGCCGCCGAAAAGGCGTGTGAGTCGCTCGCTATTTAGTAAGATAATTTAGATTTTATTCCTATATTTTTTGTTTTTATATTAGCTTATATAACAGAAAATGAAAGCTAACTTTACCCTTTGTCTTATACTTTTATGTTTTTCTGCTTTCTCTCAAGAAAAACCTAATATCATTCTCCACTTTGAAAACTTAAAATCCGATTCTGTTATTATAGGATATTCTTCATTTGCAGATCCCAACAATGAGATTACGGATACAGCGATTTTTAAAAGCTTTAGTAACGTCGTTATTGTACCATTGAGCTTAATCCATAAGTTTAAAAATGGTAATAGATTTTTTCTTCAGGGATCTTTAATTAGCTTCTTCATGGATTCTAATGATCGTATGGTCATTAAAGCTAAAGTAGATGAGGGATGTGTTAATTATGTCCTCACAGGAAATAAAATTTCAACGCAATACGCTGAATTCGCTCGTTACAATTTAGATATGAACAAGGAAAAGGTGAGGTATGAGTTTAAATTTAATGAAAAGAAGTCGTCTGAAAACACACTCGCAGACAAAAAGGAATATAGTTTAAACAAAGCTAAAAATGATTCTACGTTCCAAGCTAAGTCTCTTGCTTTTTCTGCTGCGCATCCTGATTATGAAGTTAGCCCAAGATTATTAATGGGTCTAAAAAACAAGGACGAAGTCATTAAAAATTATAACAAACTTAATCGGGAAGTGCAAGAAAGCTATTTTGGGAAAATTATGGGTTCAAAGATTAGTGGTTGGTTCGCGATCACTCCAAACAAACCGATTCCAAATTTTGAAGCATTAACACTGGAAGGGGAGGCTTTTAAATTAAGTGAATTAAAAGGAAAATTTGTTGTGTTAGACTTTTGGGGAAGTTGGTGCGGTCCTTGTTTAACAGAAATTCCTCAATTAAAATTGTTCTATGAAAAAAATAAAAAGCATTTAGAAATTGTAGGTTTAATTTGTAAGGATAGCAAAGCGGGCGCTCTGAAGGTTGTAAATGATAAAGGATTAACTTGGACAC
>JACMOW010000064.1 GCA_014377775.1 Pedobacter sp.
GGGAAGTAAAGATTTAATCGTCATCCGATGACGAAAAAAAAAGCACGAAGGGTATAAACCTTCGTGCTTTTTTATTAATAATTACTCAATACATCTTTCCAACTCATTACGGTATATTTTGTCCTTTTCTGATTTTCGGCGCCCCCATAAATCAAGGTTTTGTTCACTTTTACAGGCGAAGCTAGTTCTTCAAAGCGATCCATTTGTTTAAACAAATCTGAAGTAATGGTTTGCGTTGCTTTAATTTCAAATATATCATAACCAGATTCAGTTTTCATCAAAATATCAATCTCATTGCCGTTGCTATCTTGCCAAAAATTATATTCTTGGAGTAAATACTGATGATAGTTTCTTTTTTGAAATTCAGCTACAATCATATTTTCAAATATGTTACCCTTTAAGCGATCGAGCTCTAAACCACTACTTGTTTTAATGCCCAATAAATAATTTAATAGTCCAGTGTCGTAAAAGTATAATTTCGGACTTTTAACTATGCGTTTATTAAAGTTTTGATGATAAGGTTGAAGTAAAAAAATCAAATAACTACTTTCTAATAATGATAACCATGATTTGGCAGTTGGATGGGAAATATCGCATTCGTTTGCCAAGCCGCTAAGGTTAAGCAATTGCCCTGCGCGAGCCGCACATAAGCTCAAGAAATTTCTAAAAAGTTTGAGATCCTTAATGTTTAAAAGTTCCGTTACATCTTTCTCTATATAGGTTTGAACATAATTGCTATAAAATATTCGGGGGTTAATATCTCTATCAAATATTGCAGGATAAAACCCTTTTACTGCGGTTTCAGCATACGAATTGCTAAGCAAGGAACTACTTTTCATCTCTAAAAAATCTAAAGGTAACAGTTTAAACAAAGCTACCCGCCCTGCCAATGACTGTGTAATATTAGCTAATAAATGAAAATTTTGTGAGCCTGATAAAATAAACTGCCCCATTTTTTTGTTTTCATCTACAATACCTTGGATGTAGGAGAAAAGTGCTGGAACTCTTTGAACTTCATCTAGTATGGTATTGTGGCTATATTCATTTAAAAAACCGAGTGGGTCATCTTCAGCAAAAGCTCGCATGGCTGGGTTTTCAAGTGATACATAAATATAATCTTTAAATAGTTCTGTCAATAAAGTAGTTTTGCCCGATTGTCTAGGGCCAGTTAAGGCAATAACAGGGAACTTTGAAAGTTGTGATTTAATTAAAGATTCAATTTGCCGTTTAACAAACATTTCTACTGTTTTTTATTCAAAGGTACAACTTATTTTCAAATTACATAGCTTCTACTTTCAAATTACATAACTTTCATTTTCAAATTACATAGCTTCTACTTTCAAATTACATAAAAATAGTGTTCGCTTTCCGTTTTGGTCTTTCACCTTTTACTTTTATCTTTGTTCGCAATGAAATTCAAACTTGTTTCCGATTATAAGCCAACAGGCGATCAGCCTACTGCCATCAATCAATTGGTAGCGGGTGTAAATGCCGACGAGCATTATCAAACCTTACTGGGCGTTACGGGTTCAGGTAAAACTTTTACGGTAGCCAATGTAATTGAGCAAACGCAAAAGCCTACGCTAATTTTAAGTCACAATAAAACATTGGCGGCACAGCTTTATGGTGAGTTTAAGCAGTTTTTTCCCGAAAATTCGGTTAATTATTTCGTTTCTTATTACGATTATTATCAGCCCGAGGCTTACATGCCAACTACCAATACTTACATCGAGAAAGATTTAAGTATTAATGAAGAGATAGAAAAGCTAAGGCTCCGAACTACATCGGCATTAATGTCGGGCCGCCGAGATGTAATTGTGGTTTCTTCCATTTCTTGTATCTATGGTATGGGAAACCCCGAAGATTTTTCGAAATCTGTTTTCCGCTTTGCGGTAGGTACCCGAATAAGTAGGAATTCATTTTTACATAGCTTAGTAGAAATTTTATATGCCCGTACCATTAACGATTTTAAACGTGGCACATTTAGGGTAAAAGGCGATACAGTAGATATTTTTCCAGCCTATTTAGATGATGCTTATCGAATTTCTTTTTTTGGTGATGACATTGAGGAGCTGTCAGTTATTGATCCAATTACTGGAAAAACACTAGAGAAATTAGAAGATATGGCCATTTATCCGGCCAACCTGTTTGTAACGCCGAAAGAAAAGTTCAATTCCTCCATCTGGGGGATACAGGAAGAGCTCGAACTGCGTAAAAATCAATTGTTAAACGACAGGCAACCTTTAGAAGCAAAAAGGCTAGAAGAAAGGGTGAATTTCGATATCGAAATGATGAAGGAGTTGGGCTATTGTTCGGGTATCGAAAACTATTCGCGATTTTTTGATGGTCGTTCTGCAGGGATGCGGCCTTTCTGTTTGCTCGATTATTTTCCGGATGATTATTTAATGGTAATCGACGAAAGTCATGTTACCGTTCCGCAAATAAGAGCGATGTACGGTGGCGATCGGTCACGTAAAATGTCACTCGTAGAGTATGGTTTCCGCTTGCCATCTGCATTAGATAATCGCCCCCTAAATTTTGATGAATTTGAACGCCTAGCCCCTCAAACAATCTACGTGAGTGCCACACCTGCCGATTATGAATTGGAGAAATCAGATGGGGTAGTAATAGAGCAGGTAATTAGGCCAACGGGTTTGTTAGATCCAGTTATCGAAGTTAGGCCAGCCATTAACCAGGTGGATGATTTATTAGATGAGATTGATAAAACAATAAAACTGGGCGATCGTATATTGGTAACTACGCTTACCAAGCGCATGGCCGAAGAGCTAACAAAATACATGGATAGGCTAAACATTAAATGTAGGTATATCCATTCTGAAGTAAAAACACTAGAACGTGTAGAAATATTAAGAGGCTTAAGGTTAGGTGAGTTTGATGTTTTGGTAGGAATTAACCTACTGCGTGAAGGCTTAGATTTGCCAGAGGTGAGCTTGGTGGCCATTTTGGATGCCGATAAAGAAGGCTTTTTACGATCAGACAGGGCATTAATCCAAACCATTGGTCGCGCAGCGCGTAACGATAGGGGCAGGGTAATTATGTATGCAGATAACATGACCAAATCTATGGAAAGAACCATTGATGAAACCAATAGACGTAGAGAAAGGCAAGTTGCTTACAATACAGAACATGGCATTACGCCACGAACAGTGGGTAAAACCAGAGAAGAAATTATTGAACAAAGTTCGGTATTGGATTTCTCTGAAAGCGGCGCACGTAAAAAGGCATATATCGAAATTGATGAGGTAAGCATGGCTGCCGATCCGATTGTACAGTACATGACTAAACCCGAAATGCAGAAGGCAATTGAAAAAACACGGTTAGATATGCAAAAAGCAGCGAAGGAAATGGACTTTTTAATGGCGGCGAGAATGCGTGATGAGATGTTTGCTTTAGAGAAGATATTTGAAGCGCGATTTAAAAAGTAATTGTAATGCAATTGCAATTATCTGCCAAAAAAGTAACAAAATTTTAAACTCCTCGTCTATATTTGTGTTTATTAATTAATTAGTAAAAAATGTTTTTAATAAAATTTATATTCATTACGGTTATTATTCTGTGGGTTATTCGATTATTATTTCGACTAATATTCCCGGTGATGATTAAAAATATGTTCAGCAGTGTGCAGCAACAAGCAGCAAACGCTAGTCAGCAACAACCTCCATCTAAACCAGAAGGTTCAATTTCAATAGATCATATGCCTAAAAAAGAAAAGCAAGGTAATGCCGATAAATTGGGAGATTTTGTTGAATATGAAGAAATTAAATAGCACTGATGTAGCAGAGTATTATTAATCTTTAGCCTATTTTACTTCATAATCTCATTCAATTTTCTATTTTTGGACTTACGTTTTATTTTAACTGATCCAAATGAATAATTGGTTTAAACAAAATGGCACTCATTTAGCCATTATTGCTTTCTTTGTAGTAATCTGTTTCGCTTATTTTAGTCCTGTTATGCAAGGCAAAAGACCCGCACAAGGTGATGTGCTCCAGTCTAAAGCCATGCAAAAGGAAATTATGGCGTACAAAGAAAAGGATGGGAAAGGCCCACTTTGGACCAACCAAATGTTTGGCGGAATGCCTTCTTACCAAATTTGGGTACAATATTCTTATAATGTCGCAACCTATGGCATCGCCGTAATCACCAAAGCCTTTCCAAACCCAGTAGGTACCGTATTGTTATTATTACTAGGCGCTTATTTCTTATTCATTGTTTTAAAAGTAAACCCATGGCTAGCCGCTGCCGGAGCCATTGCTTTTGCATTTACTACCTATAATTTTGTTCTCATCGCCACGGGCCATAGCAATAAAGCACTAGCCATCGGCTTTTTTGCGCCTATTTTGGCGGGTATTATACTCACCATGCGTGGCAAATACATTCTAGGAGCAAGCTTAACTGCTTTATTTTTGGCCTTAGAAATTAGATCCAACCACATTCAAATGACCTATTATTTGTTCTTGGCCATTTTAATATACATGGGTATCGAACTTTATCAAGCCTATAAAAATAAAACGCTGCCTGCATTGGGTAAAGCAATAGGCTTTTTAGCGGTTGCAGTTCTGCTTAGTGTAATGGTTAACGCCAGTTTATTATGGACAACCTCCGAATATGCAAGTGAAACCAATAGGGGTAAATCTAACTTAACCAATGCTGCGGGTAAAACCGAAGGCATGAGCAAAGAATATGCTTATGGCTGGAGCCAAGGTATTGGCGAAAGCCTTACGTTTCTGATATCTGATTTATATGGCGCAAGTAGCGAACGTAAATTGGATGAAAAATCGGAAGTATTTAAAACGGTACAAGGCATTGGCGCTAGTCCGGAGCAAGCAATAGGCTTAACCCAACAACTTCCTGTTTACTGGGGCGAAAAGCCAGGTACATCTGGTGGCTATTATTTCGGTGCCATCGTTTGTTTCTTATTCGTATTTGGCCTGTTCATTGTTCGAAGCCGTTTAAAATGGTGGATATTATCAACCACTGTGCTATTTATTCTACTTTCATTTGGTAAAAATTTCCCATTCGTTTCCGATCTATTCTTCGATTACTTCCCGCTTTATAATAAATTTAGAGCAGTAGAGTCTATCCTTGCAGTAGTAGGATTAATGGTACCGATATTGGCATTTTTAGCTGTTAAAGAGGCGCAAGAAGGCAATATTGATCAAAAGATCTTAATTAAGAAATTAACTTGGTCTGCAGCCATAACAGGTGGTTTTTCTTTATTAGTTGCCGTAGTGCCATCTCTATTCTTCAATTTCAAAACTTCTCTGCATGCCGAGTTTGTACAACAGCTAAGCCAAGCAGTACAAAATAACGAGCTGGGTCAGAAAATCGCCAATGCCTTAATACAAGATCGTATGGCTATTGCAAGGGCTGATGCATTTCGGTCTTTCTTATTTATTGCCGTTGGTTTCGCCATTTTATGGGCATTTATTACTAAAAAAATGAAAATGCAAATGGCTTATGGCTTATTGGGCTTAGCGGTTTTAATTGATATGTGGCAGGTAGATAAACGCTATTTAAATAACGAAAATTTTAAAAGTAAACTAGAATTAGCCAATACCTTTACCCCTCGCGATGTAGATAATTTTATCTTGGCAGATAAGGATCCAAATTTTAGGGTGTACGACCAGTCTATTAATACCTTTAGCAGTGCCAATACCACCGCATTCCATAAAACCATCGGTGGCTACCATGCAGCAAAGCTTAAACGTTTTGATGAGCTAATCCAAAATCAATTGTCTAAAAGCGTTAACCAAGATGTATTAGATATGCTTAATGCGAAATATTTTATCACCCAAGATCAGCAAAACGGCTCCTATAAGATGTCGAGAAATGCTACCGCACTGGGAAATGTTTGGTTGGTTAAAGGGGTACAATTTGTTAAAAATGCCGACGAAGAAATGAAGGCCATCAGCAGTTTCGACCCTAAATTGGAAGCCATTGTAGATGCGCAATATCAAAAATTGATCGATACCACACGCTTGGGCGCAGACCCTACAGCGTTTATTAAAATGGAGAAATACCATCCAGATCATATCGAATATTCATACAGTGCACCAAGAGATGTGGTTGCCGTTTTCTCCGAAATTTATTACGATAAAGGTTGGAATATGTATATAGACGGTGAGCAGAAGCCTTATTTTAGAGCAGATTACGTACTTCGAGCCGCACAATTAACGGCGGGCAATCATAAATTGGAATTTAAGTTCGAACCAAAATCGTATTATATGGGTGAGAAAATTTCATTAGGGGGGTCGATTCTATTAGTGGTCTTTTTAGGCTTAGGTTTTTATACTGAAAATAAAAAGAAGAAAGCATAATTGTCTTACACCTCGCAGGTACCTGCGAGGTGTAAAAGCTAACATTTCCTTAACATCTTAATAACTTTTGGTTTGCATTTTTGTGTTCATAAAACGAACCAAAATGCCTGAATTGCTTTTTTTAATCTGCGTTATTGTGATTATTGCTTTTTTCTTTAGTCCGTACGAATTAAAAATGCGCGAAGGAGAAGACGACCAATGGGAAAAAGAGAACTAGATGCGGTTGTTATTTCCGATGTTCATTTAGGAACCTATGGCTGCCATGCCAAAGAGCTGCTGAAGTATCTTAAAAGCATTAACCCTAAGGTAATTATCTTAAACGGAGACATCATCGATATCTGGCAGTTTAGCAAGAATTATTGGCCCGAAACACACATGAAAGTGCTACGTAAACTGATGAAGTTTATGGTAGAAGGGGCAACCGTATATTATTTAACTGGGAACCACGACGAAATGCTTCGCAAGTTTTCTGATATGCACTTGGCTTCTTTTCATCTGCAAAACAAATTGGTGTTAGATTTTGATGGGAAAAAAGCATGGTTTTTTCATGGTGATGTTTTCGATGTTACGATGCAGCATTCCAAATGGCTTGCTAAATTGGGGGCCATTGGGTACGATAGTTTAATTATAATAAACAGTTGCGTAAATTGGTTCCTAACCAAAATGGGGAAGCAAAAAATGAGCTTTTCCCAAAAAATCAAGGCCAAGTTTAAAGATGCAGTTAAATTTATCAATAGTTTTGAGTTAGTAGCTGCCGAGCTTGCCGTAGAGAAGGGTTACGATTACGTGGTATGCGGACATATTCATCACGCCGAAAAGAGAGAAATATTAACTGATAAGGGGAGTGTTATGTACCTAAATAGTGGCGATTGGGTAGAAAGTTTAACCGCATTGGAATATGTTAATCGGCAATGGAAAATATTTCAGTACGAACCTAAACACTTCGAAAACGATTTGATAGAAGAGGGTATATTATCAGATGGCGAAAACTTACATCAAAAACTGGATGTTAACCTATTATTGCAGAAAATAAAATTAGATATTGGTTAAGGCGATAGAAATGCAGATATTCGAATAATGAAGATACTTTATGCCATACAGGGCACAGGTAATGGGCATATTAGTAGAGCAAGGGAAATTGTACCCTTGTTGCAAACTTATGGAGATCTCGATATATTGATATCTGGCACGCAGGCCGATGTTAAATTAACCCAAGAAATAAAGTATCAACTGCATGGGTTTAGCTTTGTTTTCGGTAAAAATGGAGGGGTAAATCATTTTAAAACTTGGAAGAACATGAATTTATTCCAGTTTAGAAAAGATATGAAGGCGGTACCTTTAACAGATTATAACCTCATCATCAACGATTTTGAACCCGTTACGGCATGGGCTTGTAAAGCACAAAAAATAGAAAGCGTTTCATTAAGCCACCAAGCTGCATTTAAATCTAAAAAAGTACCACGCCCTAAAACCATCGATTGGGGTAAGTTAATTTTAAGTCACTATGCGCCCACTACCCACCATGTTGGCTTCCACTTTAAGCGGTACGACGATTATATTTATACGCCTGTAATTAGGAGCGAAATTCGTGGCTTAACCATCAGAAATTTA
>JACMOW010000065.1 GCA_014377775.1 Pedobacter sp.
ACTTTGCGGATTAAAAATTTTCTGTCCAGCTGTAACTTCATATATAAATTTCTCGAGCTTTTCGCCTAATTTATTTTGATCTGTTGCATGACGAAAATAAAGCATTAAGCCGTTGGTATAATATCGATCTTGCCCATAAAATAAATAGGCATCGTTATCACTCTTAAACCCAAATTCATTTTTAAAAGAACCCTGTCCTGAACTTGTAAAACCGTAGGTGCAAAGTATTAAGAATAAGTAGAAAGCTAATTTACGGTGCATAAAACTATATTTCTTTTTTCTTAACGGTTAAATTTTGGGCATTTTTAACTTTATCTTTCGTTAGCGCTAAATCGATTACCTCTTTCATTTCACTAACATAATGAAATTTTAAATCTTTTATATAGTCTTCTTTAATTTCAAGAATATCTTTTCGATTCGATTTGCAAAGGATAATTTCTTTAATATTCGCTCTTTTTGCAGCTAATATTTTCTCTTTGATTCCTCCAACAGGTAATACTTTTCCCCTTAAAGTAATCTCACCTGTCATAGCTAAATTAGATTTAACTTTACGCTGTGTAAATGAGGATGTTAATGCAGTAAGCATAGTTATACCTGCGGATGGACCATCTTTTGGCGTAGCGCCTGCTGGAACGTGAACATGTACATCCCATTGATCGAAAAGTTGATAATCGATATCAAATAATTCGGCATGTGCTCGTAAATATGCTAAGGCAATTACTGCAGATTCTTTCATCACATCTCCCAAGTTTCCAGTTAAGGTTAATTTCCCTTTTCCTGGGCTTAGGCTCGATTCTATAAACAGAATATCACCCCCAACTTGAGTCCATGCTAAGCCAGTTACCACTCCTGCAACTTCATTTCCTTCATACTGATCTTTATCATAAATGGGTGCCCCTAAAATTCTTTCAACATCCGCTAAAGTAAGATTAGGCTCATAAATTTCATCCATTGCTATCTTGGTTGCAATACCACGAACAAGTGAGCCTACTTTCTTTTCTAGGCCTCTAACGCCCGATTCGCGGGTGTAGTCTTCAATAACCCTTTCAATTAAATTGCTTTTAAGTATGATGTCTTTGCTCTTTAAACCATGTTGCTCCTTTTGCTTTGGAAGCAAATATTTTTTGGCGATTTCAATTTTTTCTTCGATAGTATATCCATTTACTTCGATAATTTCCATACGGTCGAGCAAAGCGGGCTGTATGCTGCTTAATGAGTTGGCTGTGGCGATAAATAACACATTCGAAAGATCATAATCTGCCTCCACATAATGATCGTTAAAAGCATTGTTTTGTTCAGGGTCTAATACTTCCAACAAAGCTGATGATGGATCTCCTCTAAAATCAGAACCTACTTTATCAATTTCATCTAAAACAAAAACGGGGTTTGCTGCACCTGCCTTTTTAATGGATTGGATAATTCTACCTGGCATAGCCCCAATATAGGTTTTGCGGTGGCCTCTAATTTCAGCTTCATCTCTAAGGCCCCCTAGTGCCATTCTCACATATTTGCGATTAAGGGCTTTGGCAATGGATTTGCCCAATGAGGTTTTACCAACTCCTGGAGGCCCGACTAAGCATAAAATTGGGGCTTTCATGTTACGTTTTAATTTTAAAACGGCTAGGTATTCGATAATGCGTTGTTTCACTTTTTCTAGTCCAAAGTGATCTTTATCTAATACTTTTTGGGCACGTTTAAGATCAAAATTATCCTTTGTAAAATCGCCCCAAGGCAAATCAAGCAATAATTCCAAATAATTCATCTGAATAGAATAATCAGGTGCGGATGGATTCATTCGGCCCAATTTCTCAAGCTCCTTATTAAAATGAACGGCTATTGGATTGGCCCATTTTTTCTTTTTTGCCCTTAATTGTAAAGCATCGTATTCTAAATCGGTAGAGTTGCCGCCCAATTCTTCTTGAATGGTTTTTAACTGTTGATTTAAAAAGTAATCTCTTTGTTGCTTATCTAAATCGGTACGTACTTTAAAATGGATTTGATTTTTTAACTCTAGCATTTGAAGTTCTAAAGTTAACAGCTCCATCACACGTTCGGCACGTTTACGGAGGTTACCCATTTCTAGCATTTTTTGCTTATCGGCAACATCCGCATTCATATTAGAAGAGATGAAATTGATCAGGAAAGACGTACTTTCTATGTTTTTTAGCGCAATTGCTGCTTCACTTGGTATATTTGGAGAAAGCTGAATAATTTGAGATGACATTTCTCGTATAGAAGCCACTAAATTTTTAAACTCTTTATCTACTTTGTGTTTCGACTCAGCAAATTTTGCAATAATAACCTTTATATATGGTTCTGATTGTACTTCTTCAACCAATTGAAAACGTTGTTTACCCTGTATAATTACAGTTGTATTTCCATCGGGCATTTGCAGCATTTTAATAATTTGAGCAACAGTACCTACATTATTCAATTGCTCAAAAGTTGGATCTTCAATCCCTACATCGCGCTGAGAAACCACACCAATAATTTTATCTCCTTTATAGGCTTCTTTAATTAGTTTAATAGATTTATCTCTTCCTACCGTGATGGGAATAACCACACCAGGAAAAAGAACAGTGTTTCTTAGTGGAAGTATGGCAAGTATTTCTGGAGTTTCTTCATTGTTCATCTCATCTTCATCTTGCTGAGACATCAGTGGAAAAAATTCAGTATCCTCATTTATCATTGGTAATGATTGACTAAAATCAAAGTGGTCTTCTTTACTCATCAATTGGTTTTTTAAAAATATGTTAACGACAATCTGACAGTCTTGCCGTAATAAAAGCCTTAATTTTGTATAAATGATTATAATTTCAACTCCTGTGCCAAAAGTACGAATAGTTATATCGACTGTTAAAAAGTCAGCCTTTAATTAATTAATCAATTAGCATCATAATTTGACAGCTTTAACGTTTAACTTAATATTTATAAGTGGTATGATAGTTGTATATTAGATAGTCTTTAAATTAAAAAAACGCTTAATGAGTTATTTAAAAAATACATTGATATTATTCATTTTTTCGGCTTCCTCTGCATTTGCCCAAAATAATTTTGAAAAAATGGGAATCCAAGCATGGATGAAAGGTGATTTTAAAGGTGCAGTGATTCAATTAGAAAAGGCAGATAATGCTGATCCTAGCAATGAAAAAATATTGAGAACATTAGGATATTCTTATTTTCAATGTGGGGATTTCGAGAATACAATTTCGGCATATAGCCGATTAATTACTTTAAAGCCTGCTGATTATTCTGCTTATTATTACAGAGGAAAAGCGAGATTAAATATTGCAAATGCCCCTAAACAGGCCTTAAATCAGATGAGAGAGAGTTTTTATACTTCTGCTATAAGGGATTTTTCGAAGGCGATTGAGATTAATGGTGAAGAGGATATTCAGATCTTACAAAATAGGGGTATTGCTTATAAGGATTATGCGATATTTAAATCCTATAAAATTAAAAAATCGGCTGAAAAAGTAGCTTGTTTAGCAGTATTTAATAACTCGATCGCTGATTTCCAGAAAGTTTTAATTGTTCAGCCACTTCGAAGGGATATTATAGATCTGATGGAGTATGTTAAGGCACAGGTTACAAGCTTGAAATAGATATAGATGTGAGATATGAGCACTGAGATGTGTGCCTGGGTGCTTATTTAAATTTTCCGATCACAACATACTTTTTTTCTTTAAGTAGTTTAATCTTTTGCGTTTTCTTTATCTCGTATAAACTATCAGGAAAATAAGTTAAAGTATCTGATGAATAATATAAAATATTAACTGTTCTTAAGAAAATTTGTATCGACTTTACTTTGTTATTTTGAAAGCGGATTTCTAGTTTTTTTACAGGTATTTTCTTATTTTCAGTGGTGTAAAGCGCTAAATGTTCATCTTTCTTTACAATAAACGCCCCTCTCCACGATGCTTTATTGATGTCAGAGGAGATGAATGTATTTAGTTCATTTTTAAAATTGTTGATTTTTACTAGTTTATGCTCATTTATCCCATTAATAGCAACTGTTTTATGAATTTGTAAATTGAGCCCGTTTAATCGTTCAGTTTCTTTTTCGAAATAATTTTTTAAACTAAAATAAGCTGCTTTTTGCGTTTTATTTTGCTCAGTTGGTGTACAAGAATGTAAAAGAAAAATCAAAAAACAAATACCTGTTAACCTCATTATACTAAGCAATTTCCTGTCATAATTTGAGGAATTTCAAGTCCCATTATTTTTAGAATTGTTGGCGCAATATCTCCTAGTTTTCCATCGGCTATGATTTTGTAATCCTTATCGATTAAAATACAAGGAACAAGGTTTGTAGTATGTGCTGTATTTACCGAACCGTCTGCATTAATCATATATTCTGAGTTGCCATGGTCGGCCAAAATAATAAATGAATACCCATTTGCTATACCTGTTTTTACCACTTGTTCTGCACACTTATCGGCAGTTTCAACGGCCTTAATTACGGCACTAAAAACTCCAGTATGACCAACCATATCGGGGTTTGCAAAGTTTAAACATACAAAATCTGGCCAACCTACTATTAATTCTTCGTTTATTGCAGCAGTAATTCCAGCAGCACTCATTTCTGGTTGTAAATCATAAGTGGCCACTTTTGGTGATGGAATTAATATTCTTTTCTCTAAATTAAATTTTTTTTCTCTTCCGCCAGAAAAGAAAAAAGTGACATGAGGATATTTTTCTGTTTCAGCAATTCGAATTTGTTTTTTATGATTAGCTTCGAGTACTTCACCCAAAGTTTGAGAAAGATCATCTTTTGTAAACATTACCTTTATGTGATCAAAATTTTCATCATAAGTGGTCATGGTAACGTAATATAAGGATAAATTTTTCATGCCAAAATCAGGATAATCCTTTTGGCTTAAAGCAGATGTAATTTCACGCCCTCTATCAGTTCTATAATTGAAACACATCACTACATCACCTTCTTTTATTTTAGCAATTGGATTGCCAAACGCATCTACCATCACTATGGGCTTAACAAACTCATCGGTAATACCATTAAAGTACGACTTTTGGATTTCTTCCATTGCATTAGTGCCTGGTAGTCCAATTCCATTTACCATTACGTCGTAGGCTAATTTTACACGTTCCCATCGGCTGTCTCTATCCATTGCGTAATAACGGCCAACTAGACTTGCAATTTTACCTGTAACCGTTTTGAGATGATGAGATAAATCATCAATAAACCTCAAACCCGAATTGGGATCAGTATCTCTGCCATCTAAAAAAGCATGAATAAAAACATCTTTTACTCCATTTTCATTTGCGGCATCACACAACGCTTTTAAATGATTAATATGAGCATGAACTCCACCATCAGAAACTAAACCGATAAAATGAACAGCTTTATGATTGTTTTTTGCGTACTCAAAGGCATTTATTAATACTTCATTCTGATGAAAACTATGATCCCTTATTGCTTTATTTATGCGTCCGAGTTCTTGATAAACCACTCTTCCAGCACCTAAATTCATGTGTCCAACTTCCGAGTTACCCATTTGTCCATCGGGTAGCCCAACAGCTTCTCCAGAAGCAGCTAGTTTGCTATTGGGATAGGTGTGTAGCATGGAGTCAAAAAATGGGGTATTAGCTATATAAGCGGCATCGGCACCATCTTTATTCCCATAACCCCAACCATCAAGAATTAAAAGTATTAGTTTTTTGTTGTTCATATTGATAAATTATTAAAACAAATATAAGGCTATTGCTGTTTTAGTTGGGTAGATTTATTCGATAAAATTTATTAATGGCATAATTTTAGCTACATTAATCGCTAATTAACCTGCTATAATGAATCCATTGTACGTCTTATTATTTTTATTTTTCAATTTTTCTACCAACAATGCATTGCAAACCGACATTGTTGATGATCTAGTAGTGCAATTTAAAAATGGTAACTCAAGAGATATTGCTAAAAACTTTGCATCATCTGTAGAATTGCTCATAATTGATCAAGAAGATGTATACAGTAAAGCGCAAGCAGAACAAATTTTAAAAGATTTTTTTGTTAAAAATCCGCCGATTAAGACCACAATTATTCATCGTTTAAATAGTAATCCAAATTTTAGATACGGGATATTTTCTCTTCAAACTAAGGGTTTAAAGTATCGAGTAACCTTAACACTGATGCACCAGAAAACTACTAATGCTTTCTTAATCACCGAATTGAGAATAGAAAAGGATTGAATTTAGTTTTTAATAGGGTAAATTGCTAATTTTACGGCTTAAATGAAATGTTTTGGATAAAAAACTAATCGACCTCTTTATCAAGAATGCTATCGCCGAAGACGTTGGTGACGGAGACCATACTTCACTTTCAACAATACCTTTGTCCAGTCGCGGTAAGGCTAAATTAATCGTTAAAGAAGAGGGTGTTTTGGCCGGCGTTGAACTCGCGCAAGAAATTTTTAATCAAATTGATTCAAACTTATCCGTTAACGTTATGATAACTGATGGCGCTAATGTAAGCGTTGGTGATATTGCGCTAACTGTGGCAGGAAGTACACATTCTATTTTGTTGGCCGAAAGATTGGTGCTTAATTGTATGCAAAGAATGAGTGGAATTGCCACTAAAACAAATCGAATTGTTAAATTATTAGCGCCTTATCCTACTCAAATTTTAGATACACGTAAAACTACGCCTGGATTACGCTACCTCGAAAAATGGGCAGTTAAGATTGGCGGAGGGGTAAATCACCGCATGGGTTTGTTCGATATGATTTTAATTAAGGATAATCATGTTGACTATGCAGGCGGAATTTTAAATGCAATTGAGGCAGCTAATCAATATTTATTTAAGACAGGGAAAGAATTAGCTATAGAAATTGAAGTAAGAAACCTGGACGAACTTAAGCAGGTACTTTCTGTAGGTAAGGTTCAGCGAATTATGCTTGATAATTTTGAACTATCGACATTGAAACAAGCTATAGTGATGATCGATGGAAAGTTTATTACTGAGGCTTCTGGTGGTATAGTTGAAGAAAATGTTACCGATTATGCCGCTTGTGGTGTTGATTACATCTCTATGGGTGCTTTAACCCATTCGGTTAAAAGCTTGGATTTAAGTTTAAAAGCATATTAATCACAAAATTCTAAACGTGTGAATCTGATTTTTTTAGTATAATTGTAGGTCCATGATTTCGATCTATTCTATCTCGGCATTAATTGCTGCTTATCTTTTTGGTTCTATTCCTACGGCAGTGTGGTTGGGTCAGGCATTTTATGGTGTTGATGTGAGGGAATATGGAAGCGGAAATGCTGGTGCAACCAACACATTTAGGGTATTGGGTAAAAAAGCAGGCATAGCGGTAATGCTGATTGATATTTTTAAAGGATATACCGCCACTAAACTGGCTTATTTTATTGGCTTATCGGTAACTGGTCCGCAAAATTCTACACAATTCGTAAATTATGAATTGGCATTAGGTGTAATTGCAGTAATGGGGCACTTGTTCCCAATTTTTGCCGGTTTTAGAGGTGGTAAAGGTGTTGCTACACTTTTTGGGATGATTTTGGCTGTAAATCCTTCGGCAGCCATGCTTTGTGTATTGGTTTTTGTAACCGTATTAATTAGCACTAAATATGTTTCCCTGAGTTCAATCTGTGCAGGATTTACCTTTCCAATTGCAACCGTTTTTGTACTTCAATCTTCTATTAAATCTGAAGTACTATATGGCATTTGTGTTTGCTTACTGATATTAGTGACGCACCAAAAAAATCTCGAACGTTTATTAAAAGGTAAAGAATCTAAGGTTTACTTATTTAAAAAGAAACAAAATTAATTTTTTTTTGTTAGTTCATTTGAAGCTAAACGCTTTTTAAAACAAAATTTATTAAAATGAAACGATTAATGATTATAGGTCTTGCTAGTATTACATTAGCAATATCATCTTGTTCAACATCTATTGTGCCATTAACGGGTCGTAAAGTTACTACTTTTGGTGTGAGTGCGGCCGAATTAGAACAGCAGGCTGCTATAGGCTATTCTCAGTTCTTGAGCAACCCGCAAACCAAAGTTGTAACCAATTCCACGGAAACACAACGTGTAAAACGAGTTGGTGCTAATATTGCATCTGCAGTAACTAAATATATGAATGATAATGGTTATGCAGAGCAGATTAAAAACTACAGGTGGGAATTTAACCTAATCGAAAGCCCCGAGATAAATGCTTGGTGTATGCCAGGTGGAAAAGTTGCCATTTATACTGGAATTTTAAAGGTAACGAAAGACGATGCTGGTTTAGCAACGGTAATGGGACACGAAATTGCACATGCAATTGCTCAACATTCAGTTGAGAGGGCTTCTAAGGTGTTTCAGGCACAATTGGCCGGTGCTGCAGTGGGAGTGGCTACAAGCGGTAGGTCTGAAGCAACTCAGAATACAGTTAATCAATTGTTTGGAATTGGTGCTCAAGCAGGTTTTGTATTGCCAAATTCTCGTAATCAAGAGTTAGAAGCTGATCGATTAGGTCTATCATTTATGGCCATGGCGGGTTACAATCCGCAAAGTGCAGTTGGTTTTTGGCAGCGCATGGCTGCGGCCAGCCAAGGTTCTTCAAAACCACCTGAATTTTTAAGTACTCACCCCGCAGATAATACCAGGATTGCACGAATTCAAAGAGATTTGCCTGAGGCAATGAAATATTATAAGGGAAGATAAAAAATTAGCTAATTGGTAAATGTGCCAATTAGCTAATTTTTTAGTATCTGCAAAATTGCGGAAGCTTTTAATAAGCATTCTTCGTACTCATCTTCTGCCTTTGAGGCATAAGTTATGGCCCCGCCAACTTGAAAAGACAAATAGTTACGCTCCTTATTATATAAAATACTGCGAATAATTACATTAAAATCAAAATCGCCCGTAGGGCTAATATATCCAAATGAACCAGAGAATGCGCCTCTTTTGCTTTGTTCATATTCATCGATGAGTTGCATAGCCTTTATTTTTGGAGCACCCGTCATAGATCCCATAGGGAAGGCATTTTTAATTGCATCCATAAAATTAATTTCTTCACTTAATTCACAGCTAATAGTTGATATCATTTGGTGAACTTGCGAGAAGCTATAAATACCGAAGAGCTCATCAACCTCAACAGTGCCT
>JACMOW010000066.1 GCA_014377775.1 Pedobacter sp.
ATAGATGCGCCTTATAACAATAGACTTAAAGTTGGTATTTCATTCATTTTCGATTTTTTATCTGCTGATATAGATTCTGTTAAGGAAAGTTTAGATAAGTTTTTAAAGTTAAGTCAAGAAACAAAAGTTCCAATATTAATACATATAGATGGAGCCAACTGGTGGAATGCTAGACCAGATCTTTGGAACTGGTGGGATCCTTCTCAACCAGGTTATAACCCAGAGAATAAAAAAAATGTAGAGTGGACTTCTTGGGATGAATCTAGTGCAATTAAAATATCTTGGCGCAATTGGGGAAAGCAATTGCGTGTTTTACCTGCGCCAAATTTAGCCAGCCCAGCAGTGGTAAAGGCCCATTTAGAAGGGATTAATCAACTAATTCCAAGAATTATAAAGTGGTATAATACACTCCAAGCTAATGAAAAGTTTCTATTAGGAGGGGTTAAATTAGGTCATGAAACAAGTATTGGCGTAAATGCATATTATTACAAAGATGGCAACAGGTATTTGGAGCAAATGCCAAATAATTCGAATTTGGACCCTTTAGATAGTTATAATATAGAAGCAGGTTTTAGTGGTGGATTGGCTCAGATAGGATATGCGGCGGTTAAAACATCAGGTATTAAGAATAAAGGAAGAATTACTAAGGCCGATATGGAGCAAGTGGTTCATAAATATTTAGATACACTATGTTCAGTAGCCTTTAATCTTGGTTTGCCAAAAAGTATAATTTTTACACATCAAGGAGGGACTTATTCACCATGGGAAAAGCATTTAAGTTTTAGTTCTGGCAGTAATAATCACTCTTTGCCTGGCTATAGTTTATATAGCACAAATCCAAGCACAGCGGGTGATTTAACAGATATTTTAGATACAAGAATAGTACCGGGCTGGGCGGCGGTAGAATGGTGGTGGCCAGGAAATAGTAAAAGGGAGTGGGTTTATAATATCCAGCAAACACTGCAATTTAAAGACTGTCGGTTCTTAGCTATTTTTAATTGGGAGAATAGCTTAAACAAATATCCTGATGGGATTGAAGCCATCAAAGAAGTAGTTTCTGAATGGAAGTAATGTGCAATAATAAAGAACCAATTAAATTATTTAATGGATTTTTATTTATACTTTATATTCTAACTAGATAAAATAATTTTTATGAAAAAAAGGGTTCTGTTAATAACAAATTTGCTTCTATTGCTTAGTTATTTAGCAGTTGCACAAAATAATGTAAGCCCGAGTGTAATTATTCCATCCAAAATTGGTGTGCATAAGATAAGCTTGGAGGGGAACTGGCAATTTATTGTAGCTAGAAATAATTTTATGCCGTTATCATCTGCGCCATCTGAAGTTGATACAAAAGCAAAGGAGATTTTCTCAAGTTTAAAAAGTAAAGGGAATTGGTCTCCTGTTAAAGTTCCTCAATTTTTAAACAGAATATCTTGGTGGTTGCCAGATGTTTCCCTTGAATATGAACAACAAGAAAAGAAAAGGGTGACTCAATTACCTGATGGTGCTACTACAACACCTTCCGCATGGTATAGTAAAGTTATAATATTACCTGAAAATTCGTCGTCAAAGGAAGTTTATGCAAATTTTGAAGGTGTTGCCCTAGTAAGCAGGGTTTATTGTAACGGAGCTTATGTAGGTGGGCACTTAGGAATGTTTGGGTCTTTTAAATGCCGTTTAACGCCATATTTAAAAGCTGGTCAGGATAATCAACTGCTGGTTTACGTAGAAAGAGGTGTGAAAAGTAAAGAAGGAGATAAAATTATATCGGTTGAAGTGAGCGTACCTGTTACACAAAACATGCTTTTATCATTCAACAAAAGCATGTTTGATAAAATTGGACCAAAATATAATGTAATGGGAATTTGGTTGCCAGTAACTTTGGAAGTACATGAAACTGGTGGGCGTATTGACGACGTATTTTTTAATCCGACTTTAGTTGGACACACAATGGAATTTACAATCGAAAACCCATCAGAAAGGGTAGTCTCCGGAAATTTAAGCTATACAATTACCAATAAGAAAACTGGGAAGCTTTTAGTTCAGCAGATGGTGAATTCATCATTGAGATTAACTCCAAAACAATCAGCTAATTTCAGTATTACTAAGACTGGTTTGAAACCAGAATTATGGTCGCCAAATATCCCAAATTTGTATGTGTTGGATGTCAAATGGATATCATCGTCTGGTAAATTAATTCACCAATGGAAAGAACAAGTAGGTTACCGTACCATTAGTACTAAAGGTGAGCAAGTTCTTTTAAACGGAAAACCTTATTGGTCTCGCGGGGCAAATATGCCGCCTTATGGATATAAACCAAATGATGAGTCTGTTGCGCATGAATTTTTAAAGCTGATGCATGATGGTAACACTATCATTACCCGAACACACGGAAATCCATGGAATAATATGTGGTTTAAAAAAGCAGATGAAATTGGAATAGGAATTAGCTGCGAAGGCGCAACATGGGCTTTATTAGCTAAGGATATACCGCCTGCAGGCAATATTGCTGCTTGGAAAAAGGAACAATTGGAGATTGTAAAGCAATACCGAAACCACCCAAGTATCCTTTTTTATGTAGTTTCTAATGAAGGTCTGCCAAATGAAGATGCCAAAAATGTAGAGAAATTAGCGATTTATAAAGATATTATCACTGAAATGCGTAAACTCGATAATTCGAGATTAATTTTTCAAACTTCAGGTAATCCTGATTATAATAATGTTGCCGATATAGTAGACACTCATTCTTATTGGGATTGGTACATGTCATCATCTTATGTAAATGACTACACCAAACCTAAATTCGGACTTTCTTTACAGGATGGTAGACCTTTTTTAAGTCAAGAAGTAGCAGTTCCTTACAGCATGATTGATGATGGAAGTGTGCATCCTTCTTATATTGGGAGATATAGTGCTCAAGCTTGGGTAGGCGATAAGGGAGTGTATGGTAAAGATTATTCTTATTTTCAAGAACATACCAGAGCGGTATCTAAATTAAAGGCAGAGAAGTTACGCTATAGCAGAGTAGAATTAGCATCAGCTGGTTTTATGTTATTCAGCAATGTAACTTGGATTCAGAATGCCCTATCAAAACCTGTTACACAATGGAAGCCTTTTCCTGTCTACGAAGGAGTTAAAAATGCTTATAAGCCAGTTTTGGTTGGTTTAACAAATACGCAATATGTATTTTATGCTGATCAGCAGGTTTCATCAGATCTATTTGTGGTAAATGATGATATTTATACCAGGGATTTTAAAAATCTTCGAGTTCAATTAAGTTTTAAAAATAGCACTGGTAAAGCAATATTTAGTTATCAAATAGCTTTTGGGGATATTAATTATTACCAAGTAAAAAGGATACCTATGTCGTTCAAGACGCCTGTTTTTATTGATGCTCCTGATGCACAAGATTATACAATTAATTTAGTTTTACTTGATGGTACGAAAGAAATAAGTAGTAATGTTTATCCTGTTAGGTTGATTAATAGAGAAATTATTAAACAGAACTCTATAAGGTCTAAAATAATTGCCTTATCAGGTGTGGCTCCTCAATTAAGTAATTATTTGTGGTCTGCTGGATGGAATGTTAAAGAAGTAAAAGGTTTAAAAGAAAAAGTAGATGTCATACTTGTTGGTTCCTACGATACAGAAAGTAAGAAGGAGCAATTGCAGAATTTGCTTAAGCCTAATGGAAAAATAATCATATTGGGTCAGGGGGAGAAGGCCCATCGCTTTTGTGAGGAAATCATTTCTTCATATAACGAAGAAGAGATGACTTTCAAAGATCAAACTCCCAACAAAGAGAATACCATACAAATGGTTCAGGGAGAATTTGTAGAAATGCTAAACTATAATGCTGATAATCCGCTTTTTAAAGGTTTGCAACCTATGGATTGGAAATGGTGGGCACTAGGGGATCAAAAACCCGCATTTGTTACAACAGCAAGTCATAAGATAAAAATTAATAAAGAAAATGTAATTCCAATTGGTAGATATTTAGAGCCTCATGCCTATTGGAGTGGTAATCTAAAAGAAGTTTATCAGCAAAAGATTGGATATCCTGTGTTCGCTGTTAATTATGATTGGGGGCAACTAGTAGTTTGTGATTTAATTATTGAAGGTGCAATTGAAAAGGATCCTAGGGCTGGTCAAACTATTTCAAACTTTCTTACAGCAGAAATTATTAAATAAGAATTTCACTTAAATATTATTTGGGAAGGTAAATTCGTTAGTTTAAAAGGAGAAATGCAGAAGTTTAATTTATAGAAATTGACTAGTAAATTCAAAAATGCAATGAAGAAACCAACTATATACGTTTTGAAAATAAAGAGAAATCTTGCATCAATTGGTTTAGTTTTATTTTTATGGGTGATCCAAAATAATGCTTTTGCAAAGGTAGAACTTTCTCCGCTTTTTAGTAACAATATGGTTTTGCAACAGAAAGCAAAAGTTGTTTTATGGGGTAAAGGTTTGCCTAAAAAAGAAGTAAAAATTACCACAACATGGAACCAGAAAGAGAATAAGGTTTTAGCGGATGCAAATGGAGATTGGAAGGTAGATATTGTAACTCCAAAATTTGGAGGACCTTACAATATAATTTTTGATGACGGAGAAAAGTTGATCTTAGAGAATGTACTTATTGGTGAAGTTTGGATATGTTCTGGTCAGTCAAATATGGAAATGCCTTTGGCAGGATGGGGGAAAATAGATAATTACAAGCAAGAAATAGCAAATGCAAAATATCCGAATATTCGGCTATTAAAAGTAGAGAAAAGTACCAGTACACAAGAATTACACGAAACAAAATTTAGTAAAAAATGGCAGGTTTGCTCACCAGAAACGGTGGAAGAGTTTTCGGCTGTAGCCTACTTCTTCGCTAGAAATATTCAGCAAAATCATCCAATCCCGATCGGGCTAATTCAAACAGCTTATTCTGGTTCACCCGCACAATCCTGGGTTAGTGGGGCTTCTATAAAAATAATATCTGATTATGCGAAAATTGTAGATGAAGTGAGTATTAAGCCAGGTTCGCCTAAAGATTCGCATATTCCAACGGTTTTATATAACGCCATGATTCGTCCTCTTATTCCTTATGGAATTCGTGGAGTAATTTGGTATCAAGGAGAATCTAACGACAAAAAGGCCCGTCAGTATAGAACGTTATTCCCACTACTTATTAATGATTGGCGAGAGAAGTGGGCAAACAAAAAATTTCCATTTTACTATGTGCAATTAGCCAATTTTACAGATGTAAAGAAAGAGCCCGCTGAATCAACCTGGGCAGAACTAAGAGAAGCACAACTACAAACGCTAAAGTTAAAGAATACTGGGATGGCTGTGGCTATAGACCTTGGTGAAGCAAAAGACATTCATCCGAAGAATAAACAGGA
>JACMOW010000067.1 GCA_014377775.1 Pedobacter sp.
AGGGCTTTATTAACCACCCAATTAATTTTTATTCACTCTAACCCAATTGATATTAGCTTTAGAAACGATGAACGTAGGTTTGATGTGGAGGGTGCTTACAACATTCGGTATGAAGTGGTTAAAAAACGAATTGATAAAGTAACGGTTAAAGGTACCGATGAGCGTTTAACCCAGCCCGGTAAAATAGCTATGGTTTATTTTAATGCGCACGAAGAGAATGAATATGGAGAATACATAAAATATCTGCAAGAACAAGGATTTTTACTCGATAATTTGGAAACCTTAGATTTGGAAGGGCTTCAGGGTGTAAGTGGTTTAAAAGCTTTGCGCGTTGGAGTTAATTATATGGCCTGTGATTTTTTCGATGAACAATGGACAAAGAAAAAGAAATCCGTTTCTCTTTAGTACATCCTTCTCTTTAAACTTTTTAATTGCAAAATTGTTACCTCATTGAACATTAATTTAAGATGAGTTTAACAGCGTATAAAAAGAAGCGAAGCTTTAATAAAACCGAAGAGCCAAAAGGAGGGAAGAGTGGAGGTAATGAGTTAAGATTCGTTATCCAAAAACATGATGCCTCTCATTTGCATTACGATTTTCGCTTAGAAATGGATGGTGTACTTAAAAGCTGGGCAGTTCCCAAAGGCCCATCTACAGATCCAAAAGTTAAAAGGTTAGCGATGATGGTGGAAGATCACCCATATGATTACCGAAATTTCGAAGGTGTTATTCCTAAGGGTGAATATGGCGGCGGAACTGTAATTGTTTGGGATGAAGGCTCATATGAACCAATTGAAAAATTAGATGGAATAAAGTTACAACAGAAGCATTTAATTACCCAATTAGAAAATGGCTCGCTAAAAATTAAATTAAAGGGCAAAAAAGTAAAAGGGGAATTTGCCTTGGTTAAAACACATGGCATGGGTGAAAATGCTTGGCTTTTAATTAAGCATAATGACAAATATGCTTCGGAAACAGATATCCTCAAAAAGGATAAGTCGGTAATTTCAAAGAAAACAATTTCCCAAGTTGAAAAGACCTCAACAAACGTCAACACAAATAACAAGGTTGCCTTTTATACCAAGGTAAAGCCCATGTTAGCCACCCTTGTTAATAAACCTATTGATGGTGATGATTGGTTATACGAGATTAAATGGGATGGGTACAGGGCGGTTGCGTTTATCAACCAGGAAGCAATAGTGTTAAAGTCTAGGAATGATAAATCATTTAATGAAAAATTTTATCCCATCATACGGGCACTAAAAGATTGGAAAGTTGACGCAATTGTTGATGGTGAAGTTGTGGTTGTAGATGAGCAAGGAATGCCCAATTTCGGCGCATTGCAAAATTGGCGCAATGAGGCCGATGGGGAGCTATTATATTATGTATTTGATATATTGTGGTATAATGGGTATGATTTAAAAGAACTTCCGTTAACAAAGAGAAAATCTATATTAAGCCAACTAATACCAGAAAATTCATTGATTAAATTCAGTAAGGAATTTGAAACTTCAGGAACAGAATTTTTAGCAGCTGCAAAAAAAATGGATTTGGAAGGTATTATGGCTAAGCGAAAAGATAGTATTTATGAAATTGATCATAGAACTAATAATTGGTTGAAAATTAAATTAAATAAACGCCAAGAAGTTGTAATAGGGGGGTATACCAAGAACGAAGATACAAGTAAGCCATTTAGCGCTTTGTTGGTAGGTGTATTTGAAGATGATAAATTTATATATACCGGCAAAATAGGAACAGGATTTAATATTAAAACCCAAAAGGAGATGTTGGCTCTATTTGAGCCTTTAATTGTTAGTAAATCTTTTTTTAACACTGAGCCAGACATTAATAAGCCAAGTCGATATAGGCCCAATCCACCTCACGCTAAGGCTACATGGATAAAACCAGCGCTAATTTGTGAAGTGAGTTATACTGAAATGACAAGTGATGGCGTAATGCGGCATCCCTCTTTTGAGGGGATGAGGGAAGATAAAAAAGCAAAGGAAGTTATTTTAGAAAGGGAGAAAAATATAGAAGAAATTGTAGGGAACGATCTTAAAAAAAGACATTTAGAACCAATAAAGGGTAGTAAAAGAAAAACATTACTCAATTCTACAGATCAAACTCAAGCACGAAAAGTGAATGGGCATGAACTTAAATTCACCAATTTGAGTAAAATTTATTGGCCAATAGAAAAGATTACGAAAAGGGAATTGATTAACTATTATTATCAGGTTGCACCCTATATATTGCCCTATTTAAAAAATAGGCCTCAATCGTTAAATCGACATCCAGGTGGAATTAACGAACCAAGTTTTTATCAAAAGGATGTTACCGGAAAAGTACCCGATTGGACGGATACGTATTTATATCGTACCGATGATAGTGATGCAGACAAGCACCTTTTATTGGGTAATAACGAAGCCACTTTACTTTATATGGCAAGTTTAGGATGTATTGAGATTAACCCATGGAGCAGTACCATTAAAAAACCAGACTACCCAACCTGGTGTATTATTGATTTAGATCCAGATAGAAATACATTTAACCAAGTAATTGAGGCTGCGATGGTAACGAAGCAGATTTTAGATGATATGGGGGTACCGAGTTATTGCAAAACAAGTGGATCTACCGGGTTACACATTTATATTCCATTAGGTGCAAAATACACCTACGAGCAGTCTAAAGAGTTTGCAAGAATAATTGTTACGCTTGTACATCGCGAGTTGCCAAAATATACCAGTTTAGAAAGATCAGTTAAGGACAGAAAAGGGAAAATGTACTTAGATTTTCTGCAAAATAGAGCATCTGCTACCCTAGCAGCGCCTTATTCCGTACGTCCTAAACCTGGAGCAACTGTATCGATGCCATTAGCATGGGATGAGGTAAAAAAGGGATTGAAAATGAACGATTTTACCATTTTTAATGCAATTGAGCGAATTGAAAGTTTAGGTGATCTATTTATTCATGTTTTGGGTAAAGGTATTGATATGAAAGAGGTTATTAAGAAAAATATCGCCCATTAAGCTCTCTTCTTTGTTCCTAAACTCTGCATCAACTGCTCATATAAATCGTCGCTTGTTGCTTTTTGTGGCTTCATCTTTTTAACAACCACACGTTTGCCCTTTGATTTAGCTTTTATAATTTTTAGAAGTTCTAGGCTGTATTCATCTTTAAAAGATGAGATATCAAAATCGGAACTATATTGTTTAATTAAGGCCATGCCAACATCCATTTCTTTTTTGGTGATATTAACATCATTTACCTTATTTAGGTCGGTCATAGTTCTGATTTCTTCTTGAAATCTAATTTTAGTAATAACGATAACATGGTCTAATGGATGGATTATACATAGGTTTTCTGTATTTCGTAGCACAAACCTTGCAACTCCAGCCTTTTTCGATTTTTCAAGCGCTTTTAACAGTAAAGCGTAGGCTTTAGTACCTTGTTTTTCTGGCGCTGTATAATATGATGTTTCGTAATAGATGGGGTTAATGTCTTTAATATCAACGAAATTTTCTAGCTCTATAATTTTGTTCTTTTCTGGGGCAGCTTCCTCAAAATCGTGTGGGTCTAATATCACATAATTATCTTTTAACAGATATCCCTTAACTATTTTTTCGAAGGGGACTTCCTTATGTGTATCGGCATTAATGCGTTGAAATTTAATTTTGGCATGGTCACGCTCATCGAGCATATCTAAATCGAGGTTGCTATTTTGCACACCTGAATACAGTTTAACTGGGATATTAACCAGGCCAAAGCCGATAGAACCTTTCCAAATTGATCTCATACTGAATAAACAATTGTGGATTTGGAAAGTTTGATTTTTAAAATCTTCCCGTAAATGTTAACCATAAACTTCTGCCCACTCCATTAATTCCAGAAGCGCGCACCTTATCGATAAAAATTAATAATGAAAAGATAATACATATTGATGTTTTAATCATCGTCGGTTTTTCGTTTTTGCTCTAATTTTAAAAAGGCACTTCTTCTTGGGGCAGGCATGATCGAATTTTCACCTTTTACCGATTTCCAAACTACTTCATTTAATTCTAGATCTGGAACGGAATCTTCTTTTGCAAGGTTAAAAAATTCTGATTTTTGAGCACTACCATTCCATACAACATTTCGCTCATCGAGGTTTACTTGAGCTTGCTTAACTTTATAGGTGGAAAAATCTGGCTTATTTGTGAAACAATTAAAAAACGGCAATGCTGCAGCATCATATTGGCTCATTGGCGGAAGGCCGAGTATTAATTCCATGGTTCTTAGCATACCTGATGTAGAGTACATAGAATGATTTACAGACTTCATTTTCACGTACGGACTAATTACAAATGCTGGTGAACGATGCGCATCAACATGGTCTGGGCCATTTTGTGCATCATCTTCTAATACAAAAATTGCAGCTTCTTTCCATATAGGGCTGTTAGAAATGTGTTCAACTAACAATCCAAGCGCAAGATCGTTATCAGCTACAGCTGCTGTTGGACTAATTTTACCTCTTTTTTGTCCACTGGTATGGTCGTTTCCAATTCTGATGGTGCTAAATTGAGGTACTTTATTAATGGCTAATAAAGAGTCGAAATCCTTTTTAAACACTGCAATTCTATCTACATCTTTTATATCCTGATCAAATCCTGCATAATTAGGGCAAACTTTCCCTTCTAGCGCTTTGATATTGGCCTTTCCATTTGCACCAAATTCACCATAAGATCGATAGCTAATACCAGCACGTTTACAATAATCCCATATAAAACCATCTTTAGGATAAGCTATTTTTCGGCTACCTTCATAATCGTAACTACCACCTCTATCGCCATAGCTTATTGGCCAAGTTTTCTCGGTATAATCTGTTGCATAAGCGGCCATACTCCAATTGTGCCCATCGGCACTCACTTCAGCATCAACATAAAAATTATCTAATAACACAAACTGACGCGCTAAAGCATGGTGATTAGGGGTCACTTTTTCTGGAAATATACAAAGGCTGCTATCGCCATTTCCTTCTTTTATATCTCCAAAAATTTGGTCATAAGTTCTATTTTCCTTTATTACGTAGAATACATGTTTAATTGGAGAGGTAGCCCCAACTTTCTTCGGTACTGGATTGCCATCTTCTCCCTTCGCCTCTTTCTCTATTTCCTTGGTAAACGGTGTATTCGCATAAACCTGTTTCGAATAGCTAGTTAATAACGGAACAGCAGGCTGATCAATAATTGATAAAGTCCCCTTAAAAAGTCCGCCAATATATTGAACCTCAGGTACGCCAGTAACACCTAGATGGCTAGCACTATTATCTGATTTTTTAATGGGTTGTGGTCCAAAAGGGTTCGCCATCGATGAAAAACCTTTGCCATTCGTAACCAATATTTTATTTCCCACAACTTTCACGTTAGTAGGGTACCATCCGGTAGGTATAAAACCTTTAGAACGGCTACTCCCAATTGTAGATACATCAAAAACGGCTAAGCAATTGTTATCGGCATTGGCAATGTATAGTGTTTTTTGATCGGTAGAAAGTGCAAGTCCGTTGGTAGTGGTGCCGCTGAGTTTAGTTGGGAATAGGGAAGCAGATATGGTTTCTATTACTTTTTGAGAAACGGTGTTTATAACGGACACGGTGTTATCGTTAGCGTTAGCAACAAAAATGTATTTTCCGTTGGCACTGCATAAAATTTCATTTGGGTGACTACCAGTTGCAACCGATGCTTCTATTTTATTGGTTTTTACATCATAAATGAGTAATTGATCTCCGCCCCAAAGCGAAATATATAATTTCTTTTTATCTACACTTAACTGGCAAGCGTAAGCTTCATGTTTGATGTTAATTCGTTTTACTACGACCTTAGTTTCTAGGTTGATGATATATAATGAACTGTCTTCCTTAGTAACAGTGTATAGCAAGTTAGTTTTAGAGTCTAAGTCTATTCCAGTAGGACTAATTTTCTGCCTTGGCCATGCTTTACCCAGAGAAATGGTATCTGCCTTCTTAAGTTTTTTGTTGATAACAGGATAGGCTAGAATAATATTATCATTACCGCCAGAAACATATAGTGTTTTGCTGTTTTCACTAAAGCGAATGCCATACCATGATTTTGCAATCGATACTTGATCCAATAAAACTTCGTTTATGGGGTCTATTAATTGTATAAATTGCTTCCCTTGTCCATTGTTGGTTACGGCAAGTAATTGCTTATGCGTTGAAAGCGCCATGTTTAAAGGTAAATCCCCTAACTGCATGGATCTACCTGCCGGACTTAATGACCATCCATTTGGAAGCAGTACTGTTGGTGATTTAGGATTATTGGTAGGTAGTTGCGCATTTAAGGAACTGATTGTGCCCAATAACACGATTGCACATATATAAATTAACCTCATCATATTTTTTTTGTTAATAGTAATTTAATTCTACTAAAATAGATAATCGACATTAACAAGATGCTAAATCGGTATTAATTTTTCCTGTTATTGATTTTTCCCTTTCCAACATTGATCATTTTTTCTATCTTAAACCCATGAAACAAAATAATCCTATTTATAGTCGCTTTTTTACGATAATTGGCGTTTTAACGTTTTTAATTTCAACGTTATTGTTGTTAAGTAGCAAAAAAATCACAAAAGAAAACAACAGTAAAATAGAGCTTAGTGTAGAAACCGTAGTAACTGGTTTAACTATGCCATGGGCCACCGCTTTTTTACCTAATGGCGATATGTTGGTAACCGAACGCGCTGGGAAGTTACGCTTGGTTAAAGATGGAAAACTAGATCCGATTGAGATTGCAGGTTTACCAAAAGTTTTTTATCGCGGTCAGGGTGGACTATTAGATGTGGTATTGCATCCAGATTATGCTAAAAATGGTTGGATATACCTTAGTTATTCATCACCAAAAGCAGAAGGTGAAGAAGGAGAAGATAATGGTGCGAATACGGCATTAATGCGTGCCAAACTGAAAGATCATGCTTTAACAGATGTACAAGTAATCTTTAAAGCTTTACCAAATGTAAAGTCTACTCCACATTTTGGAGGTAGAATTGTTTTTGATAAAAAGGGTTATGTGTTTTTATCGCTTGGCGAGCGCGGAAGACAAGATGCTTCTCAAGAGCTCAGTAAAGACCAAGGTAAAGTGGTTCGTTTGCATGAGGATGGAAAAATACCTACTGATAATCCGTTTGTGAAAACCCTAGGTGCTAAGCCCGAAATATGGAGCTACGGTCATCGTAATCCACAGGGCATGGTGATGAATCATTCAACTGGTGTTTTATGGGAACATGAGCATGGTCCACAGGGTGGTGATGAGTTAAATATTGTGGAGAAAGGTAAGAACTATGGTTGGCCATTAATTACGTTTGGTATTGGTTACGATAATAGTATCATCTCAAAAGATACTGCAAGGGTAGGTTTAGAACAGCCTGTAATCTATTGGAAACCTTCAATTGCGCCTTGCGGGATGGATTTTATCACGAGTGATAAATATAAGGGATGGAAAGGCGACTTGCTAGTAGGTTCGTTAAAGTTTAATTATTTACAACACCTTGTAATGAAAGGAAATAAAGTGTTAAGAAGGGAAATAATTTTAGAACAAATTGGTAGAGTAAGAGATATTCGGCAGGGTCCGGATGGTTATATATATGTTGTACTTGAAAATTCGGGTAGTATTGTTCGTATACTTCCAAAAAGCTAGCTATTTATGAAATTATTTCCGATGTTATTTTGTGGAATTACATTTTCCATTACCTACTATACTAATCAAAGTACCGAGCTCACCAAAAGTATGGCTAGGGGTAAGGAGGTTTACAATGAAACCTGTATTGCTTGTCATCTGGGCAAAGGAGAGGGGTTAAAGGGTACTTTTCCACCATTGGCAAAGGCCGATTATTTAGTGAAAACCCCAAATAAAGCCATAGCTTCTATCAAATATGGCTTAAAAGGAAAAATTGTAGTAAATGGGGTGGTATATGATGGTATGATGCCAAGCCCTAATTTGGGTAATGACGAAATTGCTGATGTGATGAATTACATTCTAAACTCGTGGGGTAATGTTTCTAAAAAGCCAATG